>JABCPR020000016.1 GCA_013332965.2 Candidatus Saccharimonadota bacterium
AAAAATTCGAACAAGTTATCACAAACACGCTTTTTGCTCGCATCCTCCTCGGCCTTCTCGGCCTCATTATTACCATTCTACTCTGTATTTTTATCCCAATTCTACATAATAACCTCCTTTTCACCTTACTTTCTTATCTCGCCGTCTTTCTCTCAATCTTTCTTTTTGATTTTATTTTTAGAGGACTCGAAATCATCCATATCATGACCATTCGCTTCATCTTCATGAAAACACTTTCTACGCTTCTCACGATCTTCTTCGTCAAACAAGATAGTCAAATTCTCTACATCCCTCTCTTCGATATCATCTCCTCCATCCTCGCCATCTTCTTGGTTCTGTTTGAACTCAAAAAACTTGGCCTAAAATTTAGGCGCCCAAATCTAAAGGCTAGCCTCGCCTCATTAAAAACTAGCTTTGTCTACTTTCTTTCCGATATCTCCGCCACAGCCTTCAATGCCATCAGTACGATTATTATAGGCCTCGTCTTTTCATCATCTGAGGTTGCTTTTTTTGGTCTCTCCATCCAAATTATTGGCGCCATCCAGTCTCTCCTCGGTCAGTTATCTAGCGGCATCTACCCAGAAATGGTCCGTCAAAAAAGCTACAAATTTGTTAGTCGAATCTTTCGAAAAACCTTCATCTACGTTTTAATCTTTACCATAGCCGTTATTCTTCTCAGCCCGCTCGGTTTACAAATTCTTGCGGGCAACAAATATCTCACCGCCATACCAGTCATTCAAATCCTCGCCATCACCATTTTTTTCAGCTACTGCAACACACTCCTCGGTTGGCCAACTCTAGGCGTCATTAATCACCAAGCCGAAGTCACCACCTCTACCGTCGTCTCGACCATCTTCAACCTCGCCGCGCTCCTCTTTTTGTTATCCCTCGGCTTATTCCTCGACCAGCTTTCCTTGTTTTCTGTAGCCATTATCCGTGTCATCACTGAATTAGTTCTTTTCCTCATCCGCTTCTATTATTTCCGCAAATTCCGTCAAGAATTTAACGAATAGCCCAGACTCCTAACAAATACCCAAAAAATATCCTAAAAAACAAAAAGAACGCACCTGCGTCCTACTTTTTAGCTTTTTATATAGACCTAATAATCTGTCTTGATTCAAATTATTAGTATTTCTGGCAGGGGCGCACGGAATCGAACCATGATCTACGGTTTTGGAGACCGCTATACTAACCGTTGTACTACGCCCCTATCCTCCTCATTATATCATACCAAAAGCTAAACTACATTTTTCTTCTCAAATCAGTTATACTTAAGTCATTCATGAACAATAAAGCCCACATCTCGCTGTCTCGTCGCATTCTCTCCAGCCTCAGCTTCTGGATCACTCTCTGGGCGCTGATGTTTGCCTATTTCTTCATTATTGGCCTTCTTCACCTCCTCTTTGGCTCAAAGCTCATCCCCGAACCGCCACTTTTTTCGACCACCATCGTTAAAGTCTCCACCATCCTCACCTGTTTTATCTATTCCTGCTTTTTCTCCCCCAAGGATTACCTCCTAAAAAGCGCCCTCCTCTTCACCTTTCTCGCCGACATCGTCCTAGCCATCAATAATATCTCCACCACTGGCGTCATCCTCTTCTGTTTCGCTCAATATTTTCACACCGCCCGCTACGCCGACCTCAGCCCCTTTTTCTTCATCACCTGGACCCTCTTTCTTGCCCTCCTCTTTACTTTTGTTAGTTTCTATCAAGTCCCACTCGTGATCGGCGCCGGTTTTGCCTATACAAGTACGCTTATTCTAAACCTCGCTCTCGCTACCAAATGGCTCAAACGCAAAACTCCAGAAGTGCGCCGCGCCTGCATCTGTAATTTTCTAGGTTTCATCTTCTTCATCTGCTGCGACTTTACCGTCCTCATCTCCTATTTTTCCCGCGTACACATCCTGCCACCCTTCTTCTATAATCCCGCCAATTTCATCTGTTGGCTCTTCTACTTTCCATCCCAAATTCTCCTCGCCAACTCCTCGATCCTCACCATCAAGGACTATGCGCCTTTCGATTCCAAACTCAAATCCCTTGCCACCAAGTCCAAACTTATTGATCAACTGTAATTTTATTTGATACATAGATTACTTCATGATACAATATCTGCAATATGGAAGATCGAAAGAAAACAAAACCGCGCGCTATTCTGGTTTTTGGTGCACCATGCAGTGGTAAGACGACTTTCTGTGAAAAGTTTTCTTTACGTTTTAAAGCTCCTTATTATAATTTGCAGTCATTACGCGAAGAAGCCGATTTCACCGAAAAACAAATTCACGTGGTCCTAGAAGCAATCTCTAAAACAGGACAAAACATCGTCATTGAAGGTGGCCTTGATACTGAAAATGAACGCAACGCGGTGCGCAAACTTCTTAAAGTCTGCGGTTATAACCCAACTCTCGTCTGGATTCAGACCGATATTAATACTATTAAAGCTCGTCTCAAGCTCAAATTCCGCTCTGTCGCGCGCGCTAAGGAAGAATACGAATCCCGCATCCGCGCCATGGAAGCCCCTGCTGAAACCGAAAAGCCAATCATTCTCTCTGGCAAACACACTTTCGAGACTCAGCTTTCTCATGTCCTCTCTCAGCTCTCTTAAGTTTCCCCAAGCTCTCTAAGTACACTTTATTAACCTTCTAGTATGTTAAATGACCCTGAATTTGGTGAGGTAATTATTAAAAAAAATGCACGTAGCCGCACGGTTAGTTTTTCAATTTCCACTTCTGGCCGCCTGCAAGCTACTGTCCCAAGTTTCACTTCTGAGCGCACCGTCAAAAACACTTTAGATAAGCTCCGCGATCAGATTCGTGATAAGCTCAAAGTAAAAGATCCAAGTACTCAACGTGCCCGCGACGCCAAGAAAAAACTCCTGATGAAACAGGCCAAAGAATATTTACCTTATCGTCTTGAATATTTCGCCAAACGCTACGGCTATCATTACGACAAAGTTGTCTTATCTCATGCCAGTAGTCGCTGGGGCTCCTGCACTCACCGTAAAACTTCCATCCTCGCTCCCACCACTATTACTATTTCACTCAATATCGGCCTCATGCAAGTCCCCGAAGCTCAGCGCGACTATGTGATCTTGCACGAATTAGCCCACATTAATCACCCAGATCATTCCAAGGAATTCTGGGCCGAAGTGGAGTCTCACGACCCAAATTATCGCGCTCACCGCGAGCTCCTCAATACCCACACTCCAGGCGTCTAAAATTTAATTTAAAAAACGCAAAGTCCAGCCGCAAATACTCAAAAGCCCAGCCGCAATCGCTCAAAAGCCCAGCCGCAATCGCTCAAAAAACCGCACTCTATTATCCCAGCTTACGCCATTTATGATATAATCGTTTTATGAAAGAGAACCAAGATTTTCTCAAACTCCTTGACCTAAACAAGATTCACACTTCGGTGTTTGAACGTAAGTTTATGTATCTTTCTGATGTAATTGACCCAATTTATCGTGAATACGTCATTCGTCTCGAGCGCGCCGGCTATACTCTCGACCTCGATGTTCTTCGACCGAAACATCAAGTTGAAAACTTTCTACCTCTAACAAAAATCATCGTCACCTATCTTAATCAGGTTCTCAAAAACCCTAGCAAAGGGAACATCGTCATCTCCATGAATTCTGCCGGCGATTCACTTGCCGATATCCGTCCGATCTCAAATTTCATCACTATCAAAGACGATTCTTCAATCATCACCGTTGAACAGCGCGAACAATATGCCATACTTGGCGCAAAAGTCAAGTCACGCCTTGGCTTTGGTACCACCATCCAGATCCCTATTAGCGAGCCATACGACAAATTGTAGCCCTCTTGCAAAATATTAAGTTTTATTGTATAATATATACAACTATTTTTAGAGTACCTTAATGTACTCTATCTTTTTTCAGGAGGGAAACCATGAGAAAGCAGATTTTTGTCGCAACTGTCGCAACTGTCACCGCAGCAACCGTCCTTTTTTCCGGATGCGGAAGCAAGAGCAAGAAAACTGCAAATGGAACCGTCATCGACCTGGCAGACACCGAAGGTAAGACCATTCTCACCCCCGGTGGATCCAACACGGATGAAGAATCCGAGTCCTCACTCGAGGAATCTGGCACAACCATCACGAAAGCCGAAAGCAATGCAGGATCAATCAAGGAATCCGAAAACAGCACGGAAGCAGCCAAGGAGTCCACAAAGACTCCGGAAATGATCAAAGAATCCGCAAAAACTCCGGAAATGATCAAAGAATCCGCAAAAACTCCGGATACGATCAAGGAAACCGCAAAAACTCCGGAAACACCTGTAGGTGAAACTGGAACAGCTTCAAAACAGCCCGAAACCACCGACGATCATAAGAACGCGCCGAAAAATAACGGCAACACCGAAAGTACTGGCGGCCAGGCCAAGCAGAATACGAACACTGGCTTTCCGGAAGGGTCAGAACCCTACCAGCAGTACCTGTCGAGAACCAACGATCCTGATCCGACCAACATTCAGTACAATATGGATTTCGAGCGGTTTTTGAGAGATCATGGTGCCACCGAAATTGTCTATAGCGACAATCTCGAAGGCGGCATCAATGCTTACGTCAGCTACAAGAACAACATTATCGTGAAACTCGAATTTCACGAGCGCATCCCCTATACTATGCATTATGCGTGGAGCGGCGGAGTGATCTTCGCAAACAGCCGTGGGCCCTATACCACAGTGGGTGACGGCTACGGTGAATCAGATTGGGGAAAAACGTACTCCATGGATCGCCGGCCTTATGATGAAATGGACTACAATGACTATTTCCAGATCAGCCCCGATGATGCTTTCTACACTACATGGGAGGAAGGTTCTAGCACGCCGACCGGCATCCATAGACCGCCGCTGTCTCTGGAGAGACGCTTCTATGAGAACTACATGAAATACATTGATCCGTACACCACGCTCAGCAACTATTCCATGCAGACCGATCCGCTGAATTAAGGAGAAAAATCATGAAACACGTCAAACTTGGCATTGCCTTAGCTACTGCATCTGTTGCGATTCTACTTGCAGGCTGTGGCGCTAACTCAAGCGCAAAGTCTACTGCGTCCAACGCAAAAGTAGAAGCCACCACAGAAGCTACGGATACGTCAACCGAATCCATCAAGGAAGCAACAGAAGTCTCTGAAACAACAACCGAGGCTATTGCAGAGGGGGATTCTACGGAGGAGGCATCGAACAGTGTCGAAACAACCGAAGCTGTCAACAGCTCCGAGAGTTCCAAGACCTATGTCTCCGAAGGCAGCAGCTACCCCAATACTGCAAACTTTGATTTCGCCGCTTTTCTGCGCCGAAAAGGTGCCATCAAGATCAAACAGGTAGCATATGGCAACCCGTTCGAAGGTGCAATAGTCTATGCTAGGTTCAAAAATGGCCTGATTGCCGAATTTGACTTTTTCTATCCGCAGGATGACCGTTTTGCCCTGAATTGCATTAATTGTTTTCCTGCGCCGCTAGACTACCCAATTGATGAAAGTTACCCCTATGAAAATGGGTGGTATGACCACAATATCCAGTCTCAGCTTGATCCCGACGAATATTTCGCGTTCAAGCTCCAGGGCGATATCATCCGGCCGGATGGCGGCGAAGATACTGCTCGTCTCCTTATTCGTAAGAATCTCGAGGAGGAGTTTGACTACAAATTCAGCGTCTATTTAGAGCCGGAAGTCCTCTCCATCGAGCACAATCCTTTAGACGTCGACTGACAGAGTACAAGAAAGACCCCACCCAGGGGTCTTTTTTAATGAAACCAAAAACCATAAAACACGAAATCCTCTTAACAAAATAAAGCCATAGTCTCGGATCCTTTTCTCAGTTGTGTTTTTATAAAAATATTATATAATTATATTGCAGGTTCAAGTTCACTCGTTGTCACTGTCAACCTAGATCTTTTTCAGAAAAGGAGAAAAAATGAAATCTAGAACGAATCATTCCACGAAGCCCCATTTTCTCAGCCCGGACTATCAGTTGTCCATAGTTCAGAGCGTCCTCCTCATTGCCGGATGCATGATGCTTTTTCTGCTTTTTAACATTTCCCTTGCTTTTCCGTTCAGTACCACACCGCCCCCCCCAGATCGACTCCAGCTTCAGCGTTGAGCTGAACACACAGTCCCCCTACATCCACCCCGCAAAGACAAAGAGACATAGGAAAACCACCGTCAAGCAGAATAAGCACACCAGTGAGACAGCAAGTTCCAAGAAAACTGCAAGCACCAAGAAAACCTCTGAGACGATCCTCAAAGTCGAGCCCGCACCTATCAGTGCAGAAGCTATTCATGCAGAAACCGACGTCAAAGTCGTCCAGCCGGCTGAGCCCATCAACCAGGCTCCCAAGATTGATTACGACATCGAGAATTTTGTCATCCCCCAGGTCTTTGATCTGAAGAATTACATGATGCAATTCGTTGCGCAGAATCCTGACTACACTATCGAGTGTGACTCCCAGCATCATTTTATGCGCCTTCAGAGAGATTCCTCTCTTGAAAATCAGGCCGGAGTGCAGTCTATGATGATTTCGTTTCGTGATGATCTCGAGACGAACAATCCCAACCCTATCTCGATTTCCATCCTCGGCGTCTGCTCCAGTGAAAATCCCAGCCTGAAATACAGACGAGATTTTTACATGCCCACGGTTTGGGGCGAGCTGATCCGTATCGATGGTTGCGATGAATATTTCTATACCGCTCAGGCCGTCGTCTTAAAAGACGTTTTGGCCGCCATGGTTGAGCATCCGACCGGAGACGACATCACCGAAAGCGGCACCAGTCCGCTCTATTCCAGTCTTCGTTCTTCAAAATTTCAGGAATAATTAACCGTAAGGATCACAAATCTGTCGCGATTAATCCACTCCTTTTATATAGCGCGCCCCTCTGGGGCGCTTTTTTATTTCAAGATTACACTATTTTTCATCCAGCTTATGCTATAATAGAACCACAAAAGGTCGTTGGGAGATTAATGATATGCAAATCAAAAGGCATTTTTCGCATATTTTCATAACCATACTCTGCATGGTTTTTCTTGCTGGGTTTCTCTATTTTGGCATGCAGCCACAAACTGTTGAGGCAAACTCCAGTTTGATTCTTGAAGCCCCTACAATCAGTCTCACCTCCCCGATTCGCGTCATCGAATTAAACGACGATTACACCTTGACTTCCCCAGATCGCATCACTGGACTCTATAAAGCCGCCACAAATAATACCTTCCTGATTGGCCACTCAACCACTATTTTTTCGAATCTCAAAAATCTAAAAATTGGCGACCGCCTCACACTTGATAATAAAAATTATGTGATAAAAACTTACAAAATTCAAAAGAAATCCGAGATTAGCATGTCAAAAGTCCTTGAGGCAAAGCTCGTCCCAACCCTTACTCTCATGACCTGTCACGGCGATAAGATTTCGGGACACGATTACACTGAACGTATAATTATCACTGCGGAACTTGAAAACTAATCCCACTAACATTTACGTCTAGTGGATAAAGCTTAATTCAATTATTTTTCGCGTCACTATAAGATAAGAACTATCCTATTAATAACCGCGCACCAAGCGAATCGCAAATCCACCACCCGCGGCCAGCCAAATATCCAGAAGTTCCGTCTTATCAATCACTCGTTTCTCAACTTCAATATCTAATGGATTCTCTCGATAATCTGCCGCGCCGCCATCACGATAAATGTAAGCAGTATATTTAATCCCATCCTCCAAAAATTCTAGGTTCAAATTCACGCGCCTAGCAAACTCGTTTGTTACTCCGCCAATATACCAATCTGAAGAATCCCGATCTTGTCTCGCCACCACAAAATATTCACCGATCTTACCTAAAAGTGGAATCGTAGTCTGCCAGTTCACCGGTACCTCCTTCAAAAATTCAAAAGCTTTAGGGTATTTATCATAAACTTCTGGCCTGTCTGCTAGCATTTGCATGCCAGAATAAAAAATTACATAGAACGCTAACTGTCTTGCAAGGGTCGTATATACCCGTTTTGCCGGATTATTTAGATCAAAAATACCTGGGGTATAATCAAATGCCCCCGCCAGCATTCTTGTGAAAGGCAGAATCGTTGCATGATTCAAACGAATTTTTCCGCCCTCATATTCCTGCCCCTTCGCCCCTTCGCGCGTCAAGATATTTGGATAGGTACGCTCGATTCCGGTACCCTTAATTGGCTCGTGAATATTCAGCATAATCTGGTAGCGTGCCGCCATCTCGACAGTCTTTTGATAATGCAACACTCCAACCTGAGAATGATGGTATTCTTGCTTGCCTGCAATCATCATTTTTGATCCCGTATAACCAGTTTTTACATAATGAATGCCTCTGCTCACCAGATACGAAAATGCACTTTCAAGCTGCCTCTCATAATTATCAATTTGCCCCACCGTCTCATGCTGCGCGATTAGCTCCACATTACTTGTTCGGGCTTTTTCCGCCACTTGCTCCATCTCAAAATCCGCAACTGGATGCAAGAAATCCGTATATTTTCCATTCAAAGACCACTCACCGCTCCAGCCATTATTCCACCCCTCAACCAAAAGTCCCGACACCCCGAGTTTCATACACCAATCAATATATTCTTTCGCATGCTCAGTTGTGGCACCATGCTTTTTACCCTCTGCCCAGGTCCACTCCCCCACATACATCGCCCACCAAATCCCCAAAAATTTCAGTGGTTTCACCCAAGAAAAATCTTCCTTGGCCGGCTCATTCAAGCAAAGTAACATTTGGTTCACAGTCAACTCAATCGCCGAGTCTGCCACGTAAATCACGCGCCATGGGGAATTAAACGGTAAATCAACATAGGCTTTCACTCCATCAGACAGAGGCGTGATATCCGCTTGCAAACGCTTGTCTTGGTTCAGCTTTAAGGTCATCGACCCGTAATTATAAAGTGCCGCCTCATGAATCGCCAAGTATTTATTAGCGTTTGTCTCAATCGTTAGTGGTGTGTGCACGGCATCACGCAGTTCGTAAACTGGCCACTTTTCATAATTTAATTCATATTTTGTTGCCTGATAGGCAGGAATCCTCCAAGCCTGACCGTTTAAGTCAACATTAAATTCAGTTAGCTCGTCCTCAATAATAATTCGCTGAAAGCTCGGTTGTGGTGGCACCTCATACCGAAAAGCCACACCATCATTAAATACGCGAAATCGCAAAGAAAATAAGCGTTTTTTCTCACTTTCTTCTGCCACATAAACCGCCATTTCATTATAATTGTTGCGTACTTCTTTTTGTTCACCAACAATCGTCTCGAAAACTTCATTACAAGTTTTTTTCTGTGTGCGCACAAGGTTCAAGTTGACTCCAAGTTCACTTTCGCCTCGAAGCAAAAATCCCAATTTCGACTCTCGCACTAAAATCGTATTCTCTTTTTTCACTTCATAGAAAATCCGACCGTCCCGCATCTTTATCGTGCAAACCACTTTCTTATTTGGTGATTCGATATCAAACTGTCGCTTTGAGAATCGTTTTTTGAAAATTTTTATGTTAAAACTCATGCTTAAATTATACCGCATCTTCAACTTATGTTAAAATAAAACTAGTATATTAAAGCAAAAAATCATGACACAAAATCAAGCAGCTTATTTTAAAAAACAAACAATATCTAATAGTTCTCGTCGCAGTAGCTTTCGCCAAAAATTACCACTTTTAAGTCTATTTTTAGTCTTCATTTTTATCTCGCTCACTACCATCGCCCTTATTAAAACCTAACACCATAAAAATAAACTTTATTCACTCACGGAAGAAACCTGTTTAGGTAACTTGGAACTGAAAAGTTTTGAAAAAACAAAAATCTGTGAACACCTCGCAGGGAATATCCATTTCTCTGATTTTAAAATTAGCGAACAAATCGTTTATGGTGTCAAGGATGACGATTTTATTGTTAAGTTGGAACTTCCAGTTACCGATTTTTATAGTGCACTCACCGATATTCCCGTAGAAAAAGTCACTGACTCCGATTTTCTCACGCAAAATCAAATATCTTTTATCGACGCAGACACACTTTCTGCCGACAAAAAGTTATTAAGTATCAGCGGAAATTACTATCTTGACACCCCTCTTGCCGGAGCTCGCTTCACTAAGCTTAATTTTGAAACAAAAAATATTGATCAATTAGATACCCTAAAAAAAGCACTAAAACCCCTTCGACTCACCCCAAAAACCAATTTCATCTCCTTCGCTGAGACCGGAGTTACCGCTCTCACTCGTCGAATCACTTTGAAGCTTAACCAAGTTGGAAATGGCGCCTATTTTGGTGAAGACATTGCTGACTTTCTTAAAAATAAAACCTTCACCCATGTCAGCAATGAGGTAAGTTTTAAGGATAATTGCCAGGGTAGTTATCAATCCATGATTTTATGTGCTGACTGGCGTACCCTCGATACTATTACTGCTATTGGCACCGATATTGTTGAATTAACAGGGAATCATAACAACGACACTGGTGCCGAAAATAACCTCAAAACCATTGCCAAGTATCGTGAGCTTGGCCTAAAAACCGTTGGTGGTGGAGAAAATCTAGCTGAAGCCAGAAAGACACTTGATGTAAACGACTCCGTTCGCCTGCTAGCCTATAATCAGTCAACCAGCAGTGTGGCCAACGGTCAACTTGCTACCGACACTACCCCCGGTGCTAATCCATACAGTGAAGAACAAATCAAACTTGATCTTACAAAAGCCAAAAGCGAAAACAAATTTGCCATAATCAACATGCAATATTATGAATGTTATGCATATCCAGATTCGCCTATCGCCTATCCGGCCTGCGACAAACCAATCCCTAATCAGCAAGAATTTTTCAGACACTTAATTGACCTCGGCGCCGACATAGTAGTCGGTACCTCCGCCCATCAGCCGCAAACCTACGAACTCTACCACGGTAAACCGATTTTCTATGGCCTCGGTAACCTCTTTTTCGATCAAATCTATTGGCCAGACACTAGACGCAGTCTCATTCTTACCCATTATTTCGACGGGCAAAAATACCTACAAACTCGCATTAATCCAACCGTCTATGATGAAGCATTAAAAACACGCCTGCTTAACACTGCCGAAACCCAAGATTTTCTCAACCGCCTCCTCCAGGCTTCGCCAAAGGGGAATTAATATCGTAATCTAAAACCATAAAAGGAAAAACTATGCCACCAAACTATCCAAACCAAGGTCAAAACCAAGGCCAAAATCCAGCCCAAGGTCAAAATCAAGCTCAATACCCAAATCAATATCCAAATTCAAACCAGAGCCAAACCAGAATCAGCCACGAGCTCACTCCGAACGAATTTGCCAAACATAGTATGCCAAAATTCGGAAAAATCTTCGCTATTATTCTCTTTACCACCGCCGGTGTTATTCTCCTCTCTTTTGGCATCGTTTATCTCATGAAATATCTCAACGAAAAGACTGCAAAAACTCCAGAAACTACAGCAGAATCCACGAAGCTATCCTCCATCAATCTCCAACCAGCCATCGATCAATGGCTATCTACTCAGGTCAATAAGAAAAATAATAGTATTCTAGTTTATGATCTCAAGAACCAAGAAATTATTGGCCGCAACAATGATTTTACGCAAAATAATAGCCAGGGTGTCGAAAATCTCTTCCTTGTCTATCTAGCGAACCTGCTTTTTAAACAGGAAACCTGGAAAAAAGAGGATCTAGTTAAAGTTGGCGAGGAATCTCTCACCAAAGAAACCTGCCTCACTCGTATTATTCAAGAAAATCATGCCGGCTGCAAAGAGGCTATCGTTTCCGAACTCGGCGCTGACCAACTAAAGCAATTCCTAAAAGATCAATCCTATGAAAATACCAACCTAACCGCTCATCTCTCCAACACTTCCGCCCTCTTAAGTCTCGCCAAACGTTTTTATAATCACCCAGATTTTTCCAACGACGTTTGGGAAGACCTAAAATTAAAACTCGACCCAAAAGCCAATGTCATAGCTAGCACCAATCCGCTTCCTTCGGGCTTTCAAAAACTCAAACCATACGGAATTTTTGGTGCCGCCTCTGAAACCAGCTCCAATTATTCATACATCAACAATCTTTATTTTATCGAAACTGCCGAGGAGGATCCTGCACGCCGCCGCACCATAGTTTTAATCTATCTCGCTACAGACACCGATGCAGCCTCTGTCATTGACCTCGCCAAAGTTATTGAGAAAAGTCTAATATAAGACATTTTTCAATAACTTAATCACCAAAAAACAAGATCAATAATAAAAAAACAACAAACACAATCAACAATAAAAATAACTCACCAAAAAATAAATCCCACATTTGCAGGATTTATTTTTATACTCTTTAGTTTTTCGAACTACTTGGCGTCGTTCCAGCGTTTGATAGCGTCTTTGATCACTTTCTTTGCAGATTCAAGACCTTCAAAAGCTTTCACGGTAGTGGTGCCAGGTTTCTTTAAGTCCTTGTAGTGATTAAAGTGGAATTCAATTTGCTTAATCAACTGCTTTGGAAGATCTTCGAGAGTCTGATATTTGTCACCATTATTGCGATCATCAGCAGGCACACAAATAATCTTGTCATCAACCTCGTCAGAGTCCACAAATTTCATCACGCCAAGCACGCGAGCTTTTGTATAAATACCGGTAGTGAGTGGCTGATCGGTAATCATCAAGACATCGAGCTCATCGCCATCCTCATCAAGAGTCTGTGGAATAAAACCATAGTTACATGGTTTTGCAAAAGCGATTGGCTCCACACGGTCAAGCATAAAGCAAGCATTTTTGCGGTCCCATTCAATTTTGTGATTTGATCCAGTAGGGATTTCAATCACCACATTAATTTCACCATCTTCATAGTTTCCTGGGGTCAAGATTTTATTAAAATCTGCCATTTTCTAAAACTCCTTTTTATTATATTTATGCTCATTATATCACGAACCCTGTCCATCACGCTCAATCTGTGGTAAAATAAAACGTATTATGTGATTCTCTAGGCTTGCAGCCCACAATCACCACTTATCAAACTCTATTAACAACTTAAAAGAAAGGCATTTTATGCTCAGACAATCAAAGCAGCCAAAGAAAAAGCCAAAATACCAGTCAACCATCAAGCGTACGCTTCATTATTTCCTTAAAGCAAACTGGAAATATAAATGGTACGCCATTGCGCTTCTAATCGTTACTCCAATCGTGATTTTTGTCCGCCAAATTCTCTCACCACTCGTCATCGCTAATGTGATCGGTATCCTATCAAGCGCCGGTCCGGAAGATTTTATTAATAATGGCAATATTTTCCAGATCCCCCTAGTCCAAAAAATCCTTCCTCAAGGTATTTTTCTCTTCCTCTGTCAACTAGTCGGCTCTGCTATTTTTGGCAACCTCCGCGTTTATCTCG
>JABCPR020000017.1 GCA_013332965.2 Candidatus Saccharimonadota bacterium
ATGGAAATGACAAAGTGACGGTTATTCATTTGGATGAGGTCGGAGGCATCGAAAACTGGTTCAAATTGTTTGACAAGAATTGGGGCATCGTCGGCGGAAACGCGGAATGAGATTGTGGTACCAACGTTACCAAAAACGGCATCGCGGACATTCTCGGTCATTTGTGAGATGTACTGGTTGGCAACGGTGAGGTTGAGACCATACTTACGGGCCTCGGAAAGAATGACTGAGAAGGAATCGGTCGCGAAGTTTTGAAACTCATCAACGTAGAGATAAAATGGACGACGTTTGGAAACATCTGGAATATCCGAACGAGACATGGCGGCAAGCTGAATTTTGGTGACAAGGAAGGAGCCGAGAATGCCAGCATTGTCTTCACCGATGAGACCCTTTGAGAGGTTATCAACAAGAATTTTTCCTTCATCCATAATTTTACGAACATCGAAACTGGAGCGGGACTGACCGATGATATTGCGGATGATTGGGTTGGCAGTAAAGGCACCAACCTTGTTTAAGACAGGAGCGATAGATTCATTGACTTGTTTTTCGTTCCACTGGCCAAACTCGTGTTTCCAGAACTGAAGAACGGTGACATCAGTACAGTATTCAAGCGTTTCTTTGCGGAATTCCTTGTCAGTGAGAATGCGCGAGATATCGAGTAGGGTGGTACCTGGGCGATCAAGAAGGGCAAGGAGAGTAAAACGGAGGATGTGCTCAAGACGAGGACCCCATGAATCACCGAACATGCGCTTCAAAACACCGATAACCTCAGAACAGATATTAGGCTTTCTAGTAGGATCGGAAAGCTCAAGAGGGTTGAAGGCGACTGGATATTGCGTATCAGCTGGGTTGAAATAGACAACGTCTTTAACACGACTTTGTGGCACAAAACGAAGATTATTTACGGCAAAGTCACCGTGTGGATCAATAATACAATAACCTTGATTGTAGAAGATATCGGAGAGAGCGAAGAGTTCAAGGAGACCAGACTTACCGGCACCAGTTTGACCGATGATATAAACGTGCCTTGAACGATCGCGGCGGAGCATGCCAAATTGGTGGTTGATGCCGCGGAAATTTGTGAGACCGAAGGCGGAAATATTTTCGTCATTAGAGGCAATGCCAGTGATGAGCGGAAGTTTGGCAGGTGGTTCAGCCGTCTTTGAAGTGGCCCAGACGATGTTTGGGGTCTCAACAGAGGTGTGGGGTAGGTGATAGACACTGGCTAGTTCGGAAATATTAAGAATGAAACCTGGGTTGGTGAATTGACGCATTTTATAGGCATCAAGATCTTCTCTGTTGAAGCTGCCGCCAAGTTGTTTAAAACCATTAAGATTAGTAGAGTTGAACTGTTTAAAGGTACCGACCAGAGCCTGCATATTGAGTTTTGCATTAATTTCACTATTACCGAGATAAGCTAGACGGATTTTTACTTCATAACCGAGCTTGGTGGCCTTTTGTTCGGCGGCGCTAACCTGGGACTTGGCACGCTCGGAAAGTTCTACTTTAACTTCAGACGCGGTGCCACCAGTTGGTGGTGTCCAGAGGGCGGAGATAAGTTGAGCGAGCCAGGTAAAGTCAATATTGAAGAGGGTAAAACCTTTTTTACCAGCTTTTAACTGCTTGATCCACTCATCGGTATCTTTGTGCCAGGAATCGGCGACTGGACGAGTGAGAATTTGAATCCAGAGCTCTTCAGAGTGATCAGGGTCAAGTTTAGCAAGGGTGCCGGTAATGCCAGCAAGAGGATCGACCTCGAAATTATCAAAGGTTTTGATTGGCAGGGCGGAATTTTCCGTGAGACCGAGCTCAGCGGTATAAATAATTTCATGCGTGTCGCGGTTATCGACATAATCTTTGTCAATAGTATAGATTTGTACAGTTGGGTATTGAGCGTAAATTTGGCCTTCCACGAAACTTTGCTGGGCTTTTGGAGTCCAAACGTAAAAGCGGATCTGTCCACCAGTACTAACTACTTCAAAACTGAGGTGTTCCTGGACGCCGCCGGAGCTTTTAAGCGATTCTGCATCACGTAAAATACCATGGAGCGAGGCAAACATTTGTTCGGCAGAAAGTTCTTGTTTGTCGTTATTTTTTGGAATTTCTAGCATCAAAAGTACAGAGTCGACATTGAGAACTTTGAGCTGGTTGATTTTCTTGTGGTTAAGATAGGTGAGAACGCCTAAAATTATCACTATTGGCAGCCAAACAATTGGCATAAGGAGCACGTGGAGAATAATACTAATCATACCTATAGTTTAGCATGAAAAGAATAATTATTCTGCTGTTTTGGCAACTGTATACATGTTTTTGTCAACACGTTGATAAAGTTTTTTGTTTTGAAGATTTAGGAGTACAGTAGTTTCTTTGACTTTGCGAACCTTGAGGACGTTTTTTACGATTTCTTCACGAGTGAGCGGAGTTTTTGATTCTTCAAGGATGCTGGTAATAATTTGGGAGACAGTTCCCTTTTTGTATCCCCAATCACGGAGTGCATAGATACCGCGACCGATGAGAACAAAACGAGGGTCCTTGATAAGTTCATTGTGAATAGCCTGGAGAGTGACATCCTTTTTGCGGAAGCTGGAGGCAGAAATAGCTTCGGCGATGTCGTTAAAATGCATTGGTTCCTTCTTGTTTTGAAGAATAACATAGATTTTATCGCGAATGTTCTTTGGGTTGACGGTTGGCCATTTTGTGAGACCCCACTGGTCGTCTAAGGAAGAAAGTTGTTTGGAGATTGAAGCGACGGTGCGGATATAGTTTGGGTGCTCATAATTCAACTGATTGTCAAGTTCTTCGAGCGAGACCGGGGCTTTTTTGGCCTTGATCAAATTAACGATTTCATCGATGTGTTTCTTGATGGTTTTTTCGTCACCATAATCAGAGATGCCAATAGCACCGTAATATTTCTCAGTTTCCTCAATTAGAGTGAGATTTGCGGAGATTTCGGCGAGAAAGATGAGATAGGATTTTTCAAGATTGGTGGCTTCGCGGCCATAGATTTCGGTGGTGAGGGTGGAGATTTTAGCGATTCTTCCCTCTTCTGTAAGATTGCGGATAAGGATTTTTTCAGCAGCAGCAAGTTCAGGGATTTTGCCATCTTCTGCGGCAATGCGGAGGCGGACGACAATGGCTTTTTCAAGTTGTCTGACACGTTCCCTAGTAATGGATAAAAATTCTCCAATTTGTTCCAGTGTTTCGCGCTCGCCATTTAAACCAAAGCGACGAGAGATGATTTCCTTTTCACGATCTTGCTCAATGATACTCAGACTACCTTGGACGGCTTTCGCGATTACATCTGTATGTTGATCCATTCTAGGTCTTTTTTCCTTCCTCCACCGCTGAATTGTTACTGAATTGTTTTCTAAAATTTAATATATAATAACATTAAAATAAAATTTGTCGAGTAAATAAAAATTGAAATATTTTTCTCTTAAAATCCTGATCCTGTTAACTTTTCTTTAGTTGTTTTCTGTTGTCTATTGTACCATATATTTTACTTATAACCTAATAAGTTTTATTAAAATATAAACATAAGCAGTTTTGTGGTGTGGTAGTTGATTTTAGGTAATAAAAAATAGCGGAAACTTGAGTTCTCGCTATTTTTAATAACTTATTTTGTGGCTTTTTTAGCTTTGGTGGTCTTGCTAGCAGATTTTACAGTTTTGGAGGATTTCGTGGCGGATTTAGTAGATTTTTTGGTCTTTGCAGTAATTTTTCCTGGCTTGGTAGTCTTACTTGGGGCTTTGGCGGAAGTTGTAGTAGTCTTGCTATTTAATAAATCGGTAGCCTTTTCAAGAGTCAGAGATTTTGGATCAATATCTGCAGGGATTTTAATGTTGTTTGGCCTTGGACGCCCCTTGCCGGAAGCTGGTTTTATGGCTGGGCCTTTAATATATGGTCCGAAGGGGCCATTGATAATTTTAACCTCTCCCCAGTCGGCAATAATGGAAGATTTTTTCTTTTGATAAAGCTCATTGGCAAGGTCGAAGGAGATAGTGTAAGGACTTTCGGCCTTATTAGCGCGACTTAGTGAAATGTTGTAGTTTCCGGCTTTAAGGTATGGACCGAAGGGGCCATTGGCGGCAATGAGTTCTGTGCCATCCGAGGCTGTGCCAACCAGACGAGGTAGTTGAGGAAGCTCTAATTGTTTGAGCGCAAGCTCAAGAGTAACAGTTTTTACGGTTTTTCCGGCTGGAAGTGGGGCGAAGATTGGCTTTTCGCCAGCCTCTTTTTCGTTCTCACCTAATTGAATAAATCCACCATTACGACCAATCTTGGCATAGACTTTCTTGTTGGTTTTTGGATCAATGCCGAGTTCGGTGGCAGAATTGTAACGGTTAGCCATAGCGGAGGCGCCGACAGTTTCAGCAAATGGTGTATAAAAATCGCGAAGCATCTTAAGGCGAGTCAATTTATGTTCAGCAATTTTATCGAGTTGTTCCTCAATTCCAGCAGTAAAATCGTAATCAACAATGTTTTCAAAATTCTCACAGAGAAAATCAGAAACTAATTCGCCAACAGGAGTTGGGAGCAGTTTGCCTTTATTTGCGCCAGTTTTCTCTTTGACCGTGTCTTCAGAAATTGAATTTGGTGCAGCATCTTGGTTAAGCACGCTGTGATGGCCATGAAGGATGATTTCTTGTAGATTGCGCTCAGTGCCTTCGGACTCACCCTTAGTGACATAATTTCGCACTTGGATAGCATTAATGATGGATGCGTAAGTACTTGGACGGCCGATGCCAAGCTCCTCAAGTTTTTTAACCAATGAACCTTCGGTGTAACGGGCAGGCGGTTTAGAATAAGTTTGTTTGGCAATCAGATTATGGACATTAAGTTGATCGCCAACGTTAAGTTGAGGTAGGAGAGTGTCTTTATTCTTGCCGTATATGCGAAGGAAGCCGTCAAAAATTACCACTTCACCTTTGGCGGTAAAATGAAGTTCCGGATCAGTGGATGGCGTGATATCAACTGTGGTTTTGGCAACCACAGCGTTTTTCATTTGTGTCGCTAGAGTACGAGTGCGGATGAGTTGGTAAAGTTTCTTTTCATAATCGTTTTTGCCAGCAACTTCCTGGGAAATATTGGTTGGGCGGATGGCTTCGTGAGCTTCCTGAGCGCTAGCGTCCTTTGTATGGAAACGGCGAACTTGGACATAATTTTCGCCAAAAGTCTGTTTAATGTAGTTAGAAATTGCCGCAATGGCTTCGCCAGAGAGGTTAAGGGAGTCTGTTCGGTGATAAGTGATTAGACCTGCCTGATATAGACCCTGTGCGGCAGACATAGTAGTTTTGGCACTATAACCGAGACGACTGTTGGCCTCGATTTGCAAAGCGGCGGTAGTGAAAGGCACTGGATTAGCTTTGGCTCCCTCGGTTTGCTCAATATTAGCAACAGAAAAAACGGCCGGAGCAAGAGAGTTAAAGAGAGATTTTACTTCATCTGCGTCTTTGAGGGTTGATTTTTCAAGATTAGCTTCAAAAATTTCAGATGATTCCGGGTCGGTTACATTGGCATTTTGGTTGGAGAATTTACCGGCAACCTTAAAGGTGGATTTTGAGGCGAATTTTTCAATTTCACGCTCTTTTTCAACGATAAGTCGAAGAGCTGGAGATTGAACGCGACCAGCAGATTTAGCGCCGGGAACCTTTTTACGAACGATATCAGAAAGATCGTAACCGACTAACATATCGAGAGTTTGACGGGCCTGCTGGCTGGAAACCATATCCATGTCAACAGTGCGAGGTTTAGCGATGGCGGCCTGAAGAGCGGACTTTGTGATTTCGTGGAAAGTGATGCGGTGGGTATTTTTGGGGAGCTTTAGAACCTCAAGAAGGTGCCAAGAGATTGATTCCCCTTCACGGTCTTCATCGGTTGCTAGCCAAATTGCTTCGGCGGCCTTAGCTTCTTTTTTAAGCTCAGCAATAATATGTTTATGATCTGGGTCGATTTCATAGGTTACTGCAAAATTGTCATGAACGTCGACCTTGGTGTCCTTACGAATATGTCCAACAGAGGCGAGAACCTTAAAATCACTGCCTAAATATTTTTCAATGGTTTTAGCCTTGGCTGGACTCTCCACGATAACTAAGTTCTTTGACATACATATATAGTAGCACGATTGTCAAGTGGAAGAAAAATATATCAAAAGGCTTGGCAGACTATAAAACTTATGGTAAAGTATGGTTAGAGTGAAGGTTTTCTGGCAGCCAAATACAGGAAGGATATTTTGCTGTGGAATTAAAAAAACAAAAAACATCAAATAAAGGGGTAAAAATAATTAGCGCTACGTTGGCGGCAAGTCTTTTGGCAGTACCTGCATTACTGTTAAACGGCGCACCAACCTCAGCTGCTTCCCAAACAGCAACTACAACGGTGAATGTCAGGATCGACCCAACAATTGCGATTTCGGCAACACCAAACATCGATATTAATATTACGCCAACTACTTCTGGCCAATTCCAGACCGGGGATGGACGTGTATCAATTTCGACAAATAATACGAAGGGGTATACAACTTATATCACTTCAAGCACCGCCGATACGGATTTGAAACAACCAAGTTCTGCAGGTGTGTCGACAACTATTCCAAGTGTAACTGCGAGCGCAAACACGATTTCTGGTACTGCTTGGGGTTGGTCGAACGATGCAACTCAGTTTAATCCAGTTAAGGTAGCTGGTACAACGGAAAACAGTGCAGTATTCAGCAAAACTACAACTGCAACTCCAACTGGCGACAATAAAACCTTGACGGTTGGCGCAAGTGCTACTACTAGTGTTCCTGAGGGAACCTATTCAAATACCTTATTGTTTACCGCAATAACAAATAACTAATCAATAATTCATGCGAGGAAGATATTGTTAGTTTTGGTTTTTGAATAAACTTGTAAAAAAGGACCTAGCGAGAAGGTCCTTTTTGTTGAGCTATAACATACGGTTTATTTTGTTGAACTTTTGTGGAATCAAAAAGCCCCAAGTAAGGGTGGGCATCACTTGGGGCTATTTGACCCTACAACGCATCTCTTTGATACCGGGAGATTCCCCGGAGCGTGACCCACCTCACAAACTTTGGGGCCCGCCGGTTATAGGGGTTGCTATGTTCTTAAAGATTGACTTTCAAGTGGAGGTAATACTTATACTTACAACCGATAAAAGAAAAATTGTAAGTCGAAAGTCTTTTAAGAACACGCAACTTCTGTTATATTGGTAACAGAAATTATGATTTATTTAGGTGCGGTGTAGAGACTGTGCCTTTTTTGGCTCTCAATCTCTAACTTGTTGAATTATACCATACAAAAATAAATACGTCAATACTTAAAACTAAGATTTGTAAATAATCAAGTAAAAAGTGGAGGTAAATATTATGATTATCAACTCTTGCGTACCTGAAGATGAAGAGTATTTAGCAAGACTTTCTGCCATTGCGGTTAAGCCTAAAATGTTATATTACTATGGAAAAATGCCGGAAAGAGATGAAAGATTTTTGACTGTGGCGCCGCGATATTGCTTCGAATCTCCTGGACGAGCGAAGACAGTGGCTGTGGTGGGGGCGCGGAAAAATACAGAGTATGGTAAGGAACAGGCATATAAAATTGCGTATGAATTAGCTAAGCATGGAGTAGTGATTGTGTCTGGTTTGGCGTTTGGAATTGATTCGGTGGCACATCGGGCAGCGCTTGATGCTGGAGGGGTAACACTAGCGGTACTTGGAACTCCGATCGATCAAATATATCCTGCAAGTCATACAGGACTGGCAGATGAGATTGTGCAAAAAGGTGGTGCAATTATTTCAGAGTATCCAGAGTGGAGTGAGGTGAAAAAGGATGAAAAATTATTACAGTTTTTTCAATCGAGAAGTGGGCGGAAGGCTTCATTTTTGACACGAAATCGCTTGATTTCAGGGCTAGCTGATGTTGTGGTAATTGTGGAAGCGGATCTGCGGTCGGGTTCCCTAAATACAGCGCATCATGCATTTGAGCAGAGTAATCTAGTTTATGCGGTGCCGGGGGATGTAGGAAGGGCTAGTTCAAGGGGATGTAATCGACTGCTTGGGCGTGGAGCGGTGGCCTTGACTGATATTGAGGATATTTTATTGGATCTGGGGATTGACGAAAAGAAACGTGTCAAAGAAAAGAAGGTTGAATTATCTGGGGATACAGAGATTGAAACCTTGATTTTAAAGGAACTAAAGGATGGTGTTCGCGACGGTGAAGAGATTTTGGCAAGTATTAGTAGAGGCGTTCTATCTGATAATGCTTGCCCTACTATGGGTCAAGCTAGTACAATGACGGTAAATGTATCGGAGTTTGCGGTAGCAATCTTTGAATTACAAATGAAGAATAGGATCAAGTCAATGGGGAGTAATCGTTGGATGTTAGTGACTTAGTGAATAGACTTTGATTTTTCTTGGTGGTATTTGGTTTAGATATAACTAAATGTGTCTATAGGGGTTGAGACAATAAAAAGCTTGGTGAGGATTAGCTAAGCAAAGAAGAATGAGGAGGTTTTATGACATAAGTTTATATTTTTTTGACTCAATTTTAATGTTTATTTAGGTAAGTTAAAAGGGGAGAAATAAAGATGGAAAAAAGAAACCGGAGAAAATATGACGAACAATAATGCTATGCCAAAAGCAATGCCAATTGCGGAGATATCACATATTCTGGCGAGAATTGGTATTTTGCGGTCACTTCACGCATCAGCGGTGGCGAATCGTTTTAAATTAAACCCGACAGAGGTAAAGATCATGGGGTATGTTAAAAGTAATACATTAAAACGAGGCGTGAGTGATATTCTAGATTGCTATAATATTGGTGAAAGTTCGGCGGCGCGGTCGATTTCGAGACTCGAAGATCGATCTTTTCTTCACAAACGTAGTCATCCATACAATCAGAAACATATGGATTTAGTGGTTGCGGGGGAGGGGATTTATATTGCGAGCTATATCCTGGTAGAACAGAGAAAATATGTCAATGAGTTATTTGAGGATTTTACACATGATGAACGGATTACTTTTATAAAGCTACTCTGGAAAATGGACTATAACTTAAGAAAGAGGATTACTGAATATCGAGGTAAATGAAGTTTTAATCTAGGATTTTATAATTTATAGTTTTATAATTTCGTCGAGTTTATCTGAGGCTTTTTGAAGGATTTCAGGGAGAAGATTGGATTCCTCTTCGGTAAAACAACCGAGGACAAAGTTGGCGTCGCCAATTTTGCTGCGGAGTTCGTTATTACCGGAACCAAGGCGAAGTCTTGGAAAATCAGTAGTACAGAAATACTGCTCCATGGATTTGAGTCCATTATTTCCTCCACTACTTCCCTTTTCGCGGAAGCGGAGCTGGCCAAACTCAAGATTAAAGTCATCACAGACGACATAAATTTGACCGAGAGGTATTTTGTAAAAACTGGCGCATTCTTTGGCAGCTAATCCTACTTCGTTATAACAAGTTTGAGGTTTTAAGAAGATAACGTCGCCTACCTTAGTGTAGATGGAGTGGAACTTTTTGGCGGTCTGCCAGGAAAGGTCGTGGGTTTTAAAATAAAAATCTAGGGCAAGGAAGCCAAAATTATGTCTTGTAAAATTGTATTCTGGGCCGGGATTGCCGAGGCCAACGATAAGTTTCATAGAGTAGATTATAACGCATAAATGAAAAATAAGGTGCGAAAATAAGATAGGAAATGGGGCATGAAAAAGGCCACCTTGGTGGTGGCCTTAGGAGGTGATTTAGTTTAGTCCTGGTTGGGGTCTCGCCTTGCGATGTAGTCTTTCACAAACTCGCTTCTGACGACTTCGCCCTTGCCGAGGCTAATCTGGGCAACCATGGGGAGATCAGTAATATAGTGCTTAATAAAACTGATGCCGTTATTTTGCCTATTGAGCCCTTCCTGGTGGACCTGCTCAATGTCGCCGGCAATGATGGCCTTGACATTGGTGCCGAGCCGCTTTAAGAGTGTATCTGCTTCTCGCGGACCTTGATCCTGAAACTCGTCATAGATCACAAAAGCATCAGCAAGGTCTAATCCTCTTGCTGCCTCTACAGCAATAGTCTTGTAGCATTCCCGATATAATTTATCTGCCATCCTTTCGATGTCATTACCGAGATTTGCATCTGCTGACTTTTTGCCGCCTTTTTTCTTAGGATTTGCATTTGCCTCTTCGCGATCCGTCGAATCCAGCTTGTCGTTATGCGAGCGCTTGATTGCAGTTTTAAACTTCTCCTCGGTTAATTTGAGATAGTTCTTTAATGCATTTTTGAACGGCGCAATGTTCGGCTCGATTTTCTCGTCAAAACTACCGGGAAGATAGCCATGGGCTCTCTGAAAATCGATGGCGCATGGTATAGTGATGTATTGCAGAAACCCGTGAGACTCATGCAGCTCTTTACCACAAACTGTTGAGAGAAAGGTTTTGCCTGTACCAGCACTACCAGTGACGACCACAACAGAGATATCGGGGTGACTGATGGCTTCAAGATACATTGCCTGCCCAGCATTCTTGGGTTTGATGGTAGTAAAGCTGCGGAAATAGAACAGGTGTACAATGCGCTGCTGTTTGCAGTCGAAGCGTCCGATATTGTGATATTCTTTAGACTTACCCTTTAGAACATCGTAGCCATTTTGCCCTAACTTAGGCGACATAACGATAAATTCGTTGGCAAACAGCCGCGGTTCATCAGGCATGAATTGCTGCCATGTCTCCAGGCTAATTCCGCAATTAGAGCTCATAAAATCTTCGTAAAGCTCAAACGGAACAGTAACCTCACGTCTGCCGGTATAGGCCGGGGCTTTGCTGGCCAGGGAGGCAGTTGCAGTGCCGGTAGCACGCGCGCGGATTGCGATCGCTTCATCGTTGGTGAGCAAGACGAGATCTTCTATCATGGTGTGGCGCTTGGCGGAGTCGACCGCGCTAAGTAGCTGTCCTACGGGATCTTTTAAACCTGAGTTCCCAAAAAATGACAAACTATGAGTGTTCGGAAAAACCGTAAAAAGGTTTTTCTGCTGCGGAAAATAGATGGCCGTCTTCAGCTTATCTGTCTTTTTTTCGTCGGAGACGAATTTTACCTTTTCGATCAACCTACGGAGTCTTCTTAAAACTTGTCTTGCGATGTAGTAATAGACTTCGTTTTCCGGTGAAATCGCGTTCAACTCCTCGATTACGGAAGTCGGGATGATCAGATATGCATGATGAAAGGCGTCCCATGCACTGTGCGACCATTCTTTGAAGATCTCATCGGTATCACAATCAAAGCTGGGGATGACTTCCGGGCAAGCCAGAAGCGTACTCTTGTCAAGTACGTAGCCAGTGTACTTCTCGCCAGAATAATTGACCTGGGTATCGGAAGAGATGTCTTTGATGACGATGCCAGTGGCGTCGCAGGACGGGGTGGACTGGGTTGCTTTCATGATTCCCTCCTTTTAAAGAGCGTGTGGTTTGAGTAGATTTTGATAATTAAACCAAAACTATCAAAGACTACTAGTTACAAAAAAGTAGGCACCAATACCCACTTGGTGATATTATTGCACTTTTGAGTAAAAAGGCAAGCTTAATCGAATTATTTGTCGTTATCTTTGGAGTTATTGCGATAAGATTTGCGTGGACCAGCAGCGCGATCATTGTGGAAGGAGAACATGATTGGTGTACCAACAAATGGATAAACCTCACGGATGCGACGTTCAAGATAACGTTTATAAGACCAGTGGAGAAGTTCCATCTCGCGACCGTGGATTACAAACCATGGTGGGCAAGTATCAGTCTGGATAATATATTTGAGCTTTGGGTGAGTATTTTTCAGTCCAGCTGGCGGATGAGAAACAGTGGCTTCGTTGAGAATTTTATTAAGTTCAGAAGTTTTTACTTCAGTATGTCTAGCTAAATCAATCTCAGTAACAAGTTCAAAGAGCTTGGTGACGTTTTTGCCAGTTTCAGAGCTAGTAATAAGGACTGGAGCGAAGGAAAGGAAGTTGAAATCGCGTTCTAGGTGATTGAGGATATGGTCAATCTCTGTATAATCAGCGGTCTTGGTTTTATCTGAAAGAGTAGATGTAACAGGGGTAGAATTGTCGAGAAGGTCGGCTTTAGTGAGAACCATAATAATTCCCTTGCCAGCCTCGATAATTTGTCCGGCGAGAGACTGATCGAGCTTAGAGTGTGGCTCTTTAGAATCTATAAGAAGAGCGCAGATGTCGGCCTCTTCGATGGCGGCGAGAGTGCGAATAGCGGAGAATTTTTCAATACCAACCTCGCGCTTGCCAGGCTTTCTAAGGCCAGCAGTGTCAAGGATTTCAATGGTCTGCCCCTTGAATTTGACGCGGATACGATTGATGTCGCGGGTGGTTCCCTGCTTTGAACTAACAATGGCCTGCTGTTTTTGGGCGAGACGATTAAAGAGACTGGACTTACCGACGTTTGGACGGCCGATAAGGGCAAGCTTGATTAGGGGGTTGCCGTTTTCGTCTAGATTTACTTTACTATCTTCGGTGGCTTCTTCTTTTGGCTTGACATCTAGGGTATGAAAAATAGCCTGTTTGAGATTATTAACACCAAAACCGGTGGTTGCAGAAGTGCGGTGTATGTTATCTTCTTTAATACCAAATTTGAGGTATTCGAAATTATCAAGAGACTCTTTGAGGTCGGATTTATTTAAAATTAGAAAAACTGGCTTTTTGGAGCGAAGAGCGGAACGGGCGATGTCTAGATCGCGAAAATCAGGATACTTAGTGGAGTCGACAGTGAAGAGGATAAGGTCAGCAGCTTCAATGGCGTCCTCGATTTGATCTTGGATGGAGGCCTCAAAGTCATCTTCAGGATTTTTTAGACCTGCGGTATCGATAAGAGTAAAACAATTGTCGATGGTGGCAATTACGTTGTCACGGGTAGTACCGGCCTCGCGTGCCACGATGGCGATATTTTTATGTGCCATGCGGTTTAAGAGGCTCGATTTACCGGCGTTAGTTTGACCGATTAGTGCGACAATTGGAAGTTTTTTCATATAAATATTCTATCACAGGAAGCTTCACTTGTAAAATATGGAAAATATGTTGTAGCTGAAATTCTTTAAAATAAACAAAAAAGAGTCAAATCTTGACTCTAGATCTTGAATTGGTGATTCCGGCGGGAGTCGAACCCGCGATTTTCTGGATGAGAACCAGACGTCCTA
>JABCPR020000018.1 GCA_013332965.2 Candidatus Saccharimonadota bacterium
GCAAATTTACAATGATATAAATAATTTAATTTTGAAGTTTGAAGCAGTAGCTTTTGTACATGTAAGACGAGAGCAGAATGAGGCAGCGGATGCAGAAGCTAATATGGCAATTGATCAACACTATGCAAAGTAGCTTTCTATGAGAAAAATCTCTTGGAAGATAAAATAACTCTATAAATCTAATCTAAACTGGATTTTAAGGGATTGTTGTGGTAGGATAAAAGAAGTCTGAAAGACAATCGCTTAGCTTGCTAAGAGGAAAGTCCGGGCAGCACAGAACACAGTAGTCGTTAACGGCGACCGTTCGAACATTTAGAAGTGTAGCAATATACCGAAAAAATCTAAGAATAGGGAAAGTACCACAGAGACAATACCGCCTTCGGGTAAGGGTGAAAAGTGTGAGGTAAGAGCTCACGGCGCGCTATGGTGACATAGGCGAGGGCAAACCCTACTGGCTGCAAGGAGTGCTAGAGAAACCTTTGTTCGAGGATGCACGCTCACCGCTTGAGTATTCTGGCAACAGAATATCTAGATAGATGATTGTCGGTCTACCTAAGGTCTCTTTCATTATGGTTATCTTGTGGTGAAGGAGCAACTGATCGTAGATTACAGAACCCGGCTTATCGAAGACTAAAAAAATAGGCTTTTGGCCTATTTTTTATTGTGCTATCGAATATTTGATAGATTAGTTAAGAAAACCTTTTTTCTTTAGGGTGCGAATTGCAGCTGCACTAACATTGAGGCGGATTTTCTTACCGTTAATAATCAAAGTTTTCTTCTGAATGTTTGGTTTAAAAACTTTTCTGGTCTTGTGCTGAGAGAAGGAAACATTGTGTCCATACATCTTGCCTTTACCAGTGATTTCACAGATTGCCATTATTTATTCTCCTGTTTAGCTTGTTCGACAATGGCTTTGAAGGCAGCAGGTTGATTGACGGCGAGTTCAGCAAGAATCTTGCGGTCAATATTGATGTTTTGCTTCTTCATGAGACTAATAAGCTGAGAGTAGCTTAATCCGAGTTCACGGGAAGCATTGTTAATACGAGTGATCCATAATGCGCGGAGATCGCGTTTGCGATTACGGCGGTCACGGTAAGCGTAGCGTAGAGCCTTGATAACGCCTTGTTTAGCAAGACGGAAGCTACGAGTGCGATAATGTTGCATACCCTTAGCAGCAGCTAGGATTTTTTTGTGTTTTGCGCGTGCAGCGACACCTCTTTTGATTCTCATGATTAAACTCCTAATGCGCTCTTAATGTTTTTTGCAATTTTACCTTCAACTGCACCAGCAGTCTTCATATTGCGTTTCCTGGCTTTTGATTTTTTAGCAAGGATATGGTTGCCAAAGGCGCGTTCGCGGATCAATTTACCGGTACCGGAAATCTTAATGCGTTTTGCAGTGCCTTTGTGAGTTTTTAACTTAGGCATAGGTTTTCCTTTTAGTTATGGTTAATATTTGTATCCAGGAAATAAATTTTTAAAGATTATTTTCTGAAATAGAGGTACGATCAGGGAACCTTGGAAGTAAGGAAATTACTTCTTTCGTACTCCAACTGATAGGTTACGTCCTGCAAATTGAGGTTTTCCTTCGACAATTGCTACTTCAGCTAGCTCTGCTAGGATCCGGTCAAGCAAAGTTGACCCAAGCTCCTTATGTGCGAGTTCACGTCCGCGGAAGGTGATCATGATTTTACAATGATCCCCATCGTCGAGAAAACTTTTAATTTTGCGGATTTTAATATTGAGGTCATTGTCGCTAATCTTGAGGCCAATCTTCATTTGTTTAAGCTCGGATTGCTTTTCACGAGCCTTCTTACGGTTTTTGGCTTCTTCTTTCATCTTCTGATATTGGAATTTACCCCAGTCGATGATGCGAACTACAGGAGGATTTGCATTGCCAGCAATTTCTACTAAATCAACGCCATTTTCTCTTGCAAGGAGCTGAGCTTCACGACTTGACATGATGCCAAGTTGCTCTCCATTAGTTCCAATAACTCGCACAGACTCATAACGGATTTCTCCATTGATTTTTGTACGTGAATTTTTGATGCTAATGGTAGTCCTTTCTTTTAACCTTAATAATCTGCATTATATCAAAATTAACGGGGATAATCAAGGGATTAACGGTGCTTTTCTTTGGGTATTTTTCTAGGTGGATTAATGGTTTTTTCTAGGTGAAGTTATGTTTTGTGGTTGGATCATGATTTTCTAGGTGGAGCTATAAATGTGTACGGAAGAGGCTATTTTATGGTTGATTAAAGCTGATGGCTTCAGAGATGTGTTGAATTTTTATCTCAGATGAAGCGTCAAGGTCGGCAATGGTTCTTGCGAGGCGAACAATCTTTAGCAAAGAGCGGGCGGAGAGTTGAAGTTTTTCAGAGGCAAGTTCAAGGTGCTTTTTAACAGAGGTGGATAGGTGGATATAATCTTTGATTTGGCTGGAATTTAGACAGCCGTTAAATAGATGGTTGGAATGATAGCGGGAATTCTGAATTTTTATTGCAGTAGTAATATTATTTTTTACAACTGCTTGAGTGTAAAATTGAGTACAATTTTTACTAACTGGGGTGGAAGGGGGTTGAATAAGTTTTTTGTTACTGCAAAGTTTATCGATAATTTTTTGGTTACCAAGATAGGGAACATAAAGTTTAATATCAATACGGTCGAGGATGGGGCCGCTAATACGTTTTTGGTATCTTAAGACTTCTTGGTTCGTGCAGGTGCATTCGCGGACATGACTACCATGAACGCCGCATGGACAGGGGTTCATGGTAGCGACGAGGATAAAATTTGCGGGGAAGGTAACTTTTTCTTTTGCCCGAGAGATGGTGATTTGATGGTCTTCGAGAGGCTGACGAAGTGATTCAAGTACTTGATGAGAGAATTCTGGGAGCTCATCGAGAAAAAGAACGCCACAATGTGATAAAGATATTTCACCTGGAATAATAGGGTTGCCACCACCAATAATTGCGCAACTGGAACTACTGTGATGTGGAGAACGAAAAGGGCGAATAATATTTTTACTCGGGCTATGAGAGAGTTCGTGGAGCTTTGCAATGGCAAGTATTTCTTCTTCTGACGGAGGAGGTAATAAAGAAGGGATGGTCTTTGCGAGTAATGTTTTGCCACTACCTGGTGGGCCAACGAGAAGAAGGTTGTGATGACCAGCAAGGGCCAATAGGATCGCACGTTTGGCAAAGTCTAGACCATAGACATCATCAAAAGTTGGCTCAGTATTCTGAATTGCGTTTCTAGATGGAATAATGGGCGGATTCAAGGCCGATTCGGTTGCTGGTGGAATTAATTTTTGGTGCTTTAGGTGAAGGAATAATTGTTTTAGATTGCTAACTGGGTAGAGTGTGATGCCATGAATAATGGAGGCGGAATAGAGATTCTCGGCCGGTATGAATACTTCTGTAAATCCAGCGGCTTTGGCGGTCTCAATAATATTGATAATGCCGTAAACAGGGCGTATTTCACCACTGAGCGACAGTTCGCCGACAAAGATTTTTTGGCTTATATCTGAGGGGTGAGTTGTCTACTGGCAACAAGAATAGAGATCGTAATGGGAAGATCTAGAGATGAACCTGTCTTAATGAGATTTGCAGGGGCTAGATTAACTGTTGTTTTATGAATGGGAAACGAAAGGTCTGAATTTTGGATTGCGTTACGAACGCGGTCTTTTGACTCGAAGATAGTCTTGTCCCCCATGCCAACAATGTTAAACGCTGGAAGTCCCTTGTTAATGCTGGTTTCAACTTCGATGAGCTTGCCAGTGTATCCGTGTGGAATAGCAGAATATACTTTTGTTATCATAGTTTAACTATAGAAAGGGAATGCAGATAAAGCAAAGAAATATGCAAAAAATGAATAAAATTACTGAATACTAATTGGACTAACAGGGGAGAATTTATATCTTGCTTATGCTGGATATCTTGCTTATGCTATAAATTGAAGGGAAAAGAGAAATATGATAGAATATTGGTATCGGGGCTGACAAAGCTTAGACGGATTATTAACAGATATCAGGCATGACGATTGATACCGTAAGTATTGAATAAGTGAAGAAACAACTTCAAAGCACGTGCTTTATGCACCTGTTTACGCCTAATTATTTATAGGCCGGTTTAGATATAGTTTTCCGGATGATCTAAATTGTTATAAAATAGGAAATAGGGGTAGTCCATTGATGGGGACTACTTAGAAAAAATAGTCATGACGACTAGTAGTTTTGTTCCGTTGCCGCTACTAGTGTAAGTCGAGATGAAACAAGGAACTATGCATGTAGAATGATATCATGGAGATTTTTCGGACCCGGAGGCAGTATCCGGCAGCACCACCAGAAATTAAAAATAACCCCCTCTGGGGGATTTTTTATGACAGATGGCAGGGAAATATTCCACATGTGGAAAACAAATAAATTATAAAAATTGTACTCAAAAACATGTTGACATAAGCGATTTAGCGCGGTAATATAGAGGTAGCTTTTGAATAAAAAAATTATTCAAAGCCAAAAACAAACAATATAGCCAAAAAACTCCACACTCTATAAGAAAAGTCAGTATTCCTCGCAGTTTAGCTGACTTTTCTTTTTTGGTATTTTTTCTAAAAAAGACTTTTGGATAGAAGTCTTTTTAATAATATTTGGGATTTTAGACTTGTTTGTATTTTGATGTCGTAGATCAATGATTGGCGGATAGTTGCAGGTAAGATTTATTATGAATGGCAAACAAAAAACTGGGTTGAGCTGATTGTGCGGGGGCGCTGTGATAATATGTGGGGATGAAAAACAAATAATAGTTGAATAGGCTTTTTGAGTAAAATAAGCGTGCAAATAATAAGCAATAACGGAATGAAAATAAAAAATAAGCAAAGTATTATGGAAGAAGCTTTAGCTTACTTTTTTATAGGTTTATCTCTATAAAATTAATTGAAGTATAAACTGTTTATGTTATGAGCAGTGGTTGGATGAGTTTGAAATGATATCGGAAAAATATATAAAGAAGTAATAAGAGGTGCGAAGAAATATTTTTCTGTAAATGCATGATAGCCTACGTGGTGGGCCGAAATAGCAACTACATCAAAAATGCTAAGAAATGCGGAATGTGCTAATTTTTTTGTAGGGCTATTTTGCTTGTGATAAATAAAGAATGGGTGTGTTCTGGATGCTAAGAAACAATAAGTGGATGGCTTAATTAATATCGCAAATGTCTATGTTTATACGTAGTTTATGTTTCATCGTAATTGAACTATGTTGCGGGATTTCTGAAAAATATTAGTTTCTCGGAAATGTTTGGCGTTCTATATTTTTTGGTTTTTTATATTTTTGTATAGATCGTAATTTAAAAACTTGGATCTTCAAAAGAAGAGGGAAGCTAAAATAATGTAACAGTTGTAAAAAATAATAATTGTAAATTACGGCTTATGTTGTAGTTTATGTATATAAGAATTACAACAATATTAAAAATAATATAATATTGTTGTTATAAATACTACACTATTTGTAACGCAATTATTAACTATGTAACAGTGGTGATTGATAATAGATATTGTGTATGTTGTAATAATAACTATAAAATTCTAGTAAAAATGCTTGCAATAATATAATGGTTATGTTAGTATAAGAGTGTCGAAAGACAAACATAAAAATCAACAAATAAAAAGGATTGTGAAATCAAATGTAAATTAAAAAGTTGGTTTTAGAGTCTTAATAATATGAAAATATAATTAAGACAAAAACTGTGGAGGGGAACAGAAAAACGGATGCCCCACTATACGTGGAGCGGTCAAAATCTAGGTGGAGATGGTTGCGGTATATATTTATTGTTTTAGCGCCGGATAACCACCCACCTGGATTCAGGATATAAAAGGGGAGAGCACATTATTTAGATATACCAGACGTCTGGGATATAGAGGTGTTTAGATTAATAAAATCGATAGAAAATTATATATGATGGTTGAGGCTGTTGCATATTTCTATGCGATTTCTAGAATCCAATGAGCATCAGTTATTTATTGCTAAAACAATTGTACATTATTGCTTAAAATGAGCCCTGAAGTGATTTACAGATATGGATGGGGGATTACTCGTGAAAAATATAAACGCAGTTTATGATTAATTCGAGTTTTCTATTACTGTTTATTTCTAGATTAACGGAAATATATAAAGAGGTTTTCGTAATGAAGAGGTGGTGGTTATTTTACTTTTTAGGGTTTTGAACAATTATTTTACATAAAATAGCGTATAATATTTTTATGATTAATCGGCTTATTCTTATTTTGTCGTTGATTGTATTTGCTATTATCTTAGCTATTTTATTTTTGACTTCGCCAGCAGTAATTGGACCAGTTGGAATATTATTTTTCTTTGTAATGGTCTACTTTTTGTCGTTTGGGGCGGTAACTTTTTTTATGCATTTTTTCGTGAGGATATTCTTCTCAAGGAAAAATATGATAAAAAAGGATTATATAAAATCTGGAATTATTGCGATATTACCAATCACCGTGTTGGTGCTAATCGCATCTGGGGTAAGGAATCCAGTGATCTTAGTGGCGGGGCCACTATTTTTGGTTAGCTTAAATGTTTTTTTGTTTAGTAAAATTAACGAAACTTAAAACGGATATGGTAAAATATTTGTATGGATAATGGTAATGTTGGGCCAGGGCAGATGATGGGGCAATGGAATAATTTTGAGGCGCCAAATTATAACCCTGAGTACAAAAATTTAGATCCAGCATTAACTAAGACCGAGAATTCTTTTGAGCAAAATATTGAACAAAAAGTTGAACAATTTTCTAAAAATGTGGATCGTGTAAATGAATCGACAAGAGATGCTTATGGAAATACTGCAATTTTGGGAAATGCCAGTATTAATGCAATGGGCTTTCAGCAGCAGCCGAGTGTGGGGACAGTACCATTAGGCGAGGTGGTTACATCAGAAACTTTACGTACAGATAAAAAAGAAGACGTTTTGGGAACTGATTTGCCAAAGGCGAAGGATATCGATGGCTTGGAGCCGGAATTCGTGAAGGCAGTGGACTCAGTGATTGATATAAAAGATCCCGTGAATAAATATAAAAAGATGCGTGATCTCAAAGCTAAATTTTTGAAAGATAGGTATGGTCGAATATTGGGGCAAGGAAATGGGTAGGGAAGAAAAATGAATGGAAATCGAATAGAGGAATTGATTCAGGGTGGAGACCATCGAACTAATGATGAAGTTGAACAAAATAATTCTACATCCGAGAATAAAGTGGATAATAAGACTACAGAAATAGCGCAACCCGGAATAAATAGGATGGTCCAGAAAAAAATGAGCCCAGGTATGGGTGTGGGGATATTAGTTTTTTTTGTAATTCTTTTGGTAATAACCGTTGTGACGGTGAGATTTTTAAGAAAAAAACGTAAAGCAAAGGAATATGAGCGTTCACTAAAATTAATTCCAATGTTAATCCATTTGCCACCATCAACAGATGATATTCCAGGTGGTGGTCGTGACGAGCGTGACGTTAATGATGAAGCGATTTCACAAGCGACAATTATGTATACGATTATTTCCTCAACTTTGAAGAAGGAGGGAATTAAGACGCATGTGTATGGACAGAAATATTTCTCATTTGAGATTGTGGCGGTTGATGGATTCGTTAAATATTATGCAGTGGTACCAGCAGTCCTAACCGAGACCGTCAAACAGGCAGTCCTGACATCCTATCCTACGGCTAGGTTGGAAGAGACTGATGTAGAAGATATTTTTAGTAGTGATGGGATGGATGAAACAACTAGTGCGCAGATAGCTGGTTTGGGTGTTGAAAATACGGTTTCTGGTGGCGAACTGGTGATGAAAAAAGAGGTTGAATATCCAATTATGACCTTCCAGGATATGAAGTGGGATGCACAACTTGCTCTACTTAATGCGTTTTCAAAGGTAAAAAAGGGCGAGGGGATGGGGCTTCAGGTCATGTTTAGACCACTACCTTCTAGTTGGATAAAAAATGCAGAACAAAAAATAAAAAATATTAAATCTGGTAAGAAAAGTTGGGGAAGTGGTGGCACTTATTTACCGCTCCGAGTACTAAATTTATTTTTAGATATACTCAAAGCTCCATTTGAAGTTCCAGATGAACACAAATATGATAAGAATGAACAAGAAAAAGAAGAATTAACCCAGAAGAAACAAGAAGAAATTCAAGCAATTGATAATAAGTCGAAATACCCAGCTTTTGAGTGTTTAATTCGAATTGTTGCGCATTCGAATTCAAAAGCACGCAGCGAGGGTTTGGTTGGCGGTGTGGTTGCGGCTTTTTCTCAGTTTGATTCGCCAAATTCGAATGGTTTTAAGTATGATTTGAACAAAAAAGTTGATCAGCTGGTAACAGACTACATTTTTAGGTTTTTCCCAGTCTCGAATAAAAAAATTGTTCTAAATACTCTGGAACTTGCATCGATTTTTCATCTGCCATCACAAGCCTCGATCCCATCAAGTGGTGTTGAGAGACAGATGACAAAGCAGGTTGATGGCCCAACTGCGTTAATTACTGATGGTATTTTGATCGGAAATATCGTTTATCGTGGCGCAACAAAAGAGATTAGACTAAGTGTTAATGATCGCAGGCGACACATGTACGTAATTGGTGCTTCTGGTATGGGTAAATCTGTATTTTTGAAGAACATTGCATACCAGGATATGCTAGCTGGGAAGGGTTTTTGTTTTATTGATCCACATGGAGACGTGACGGAAGAGCTGCTTTCGATGGTGCCAGAGAATCGAATTGATGATGTGATTTATTTCGATCCTTCAGATATGGAATTCCCAATTGGAATGAATATGTTGGAGGCAAAGACGCCTGAAGAGAAAGATTTTATCGTACAAGAGGGGATTAATATGCTTTACTCACTTTATGACCCTGGACATACTGGTATTTTTGGTCCGCGCGGTGAGCAGATGTTTAGGAATGCGGCGCTACTTCTGATGAGCGATCCGAAGGGGGCGACCTTCTTGGATATTCCAAGTCCTTTTATCAATGCAGATTTGGTGATGGATAAATTGAAGTATGTAACAGATAGAGATCTGTACGATTACTGGACTAAGGAATTTCCAGCTTCACAGAAGTCAAATGATGCAGGTGAAGTGATCACGTGGTTTGCTTCAAAATGGAGTCCGTTTAAGCAAAATACAATGATGAAGCGGGTGCTTGGTCAGGTAAAATCGGGCTTTAATATTCGCGAAATTATGGATCAGCAGAAGATTTTACTGGTTAACCTTTCGAAAGGTAAACTTGGTGAGCTTAACTCAAAACTTCTTGGTATGATTTTCGTAATGAAATTCCAGACTGCCGCTATGTCGCGTGTGGATACACCAGAGAATGATCGTAAAGATTTTTGTCTATTTGTGGATGAGTTCCAGAACTTTTCAACAGAATCATTTGAGTCAATTCTCTCTGAGGCTAGGAAATTCCGCCTGAATTTGATTGTGGCAAACCAGTTTATGACGCAGTTGGCTGATAAGATTCGAGAAGGTGTATTAGGTAACGTAGGTACGATTGTGGCTGGCCGTGTTGGTGTAACAGATGCAGAAATGCTTGAAAAAGTATTCACGCCAGTTTTTAAGGCCGAAGATTTGCATAAACAGCCAAATTATCATGCAATTACAACGGTTTTGATGAATGGTATGCCGTCTTCGCCATTTACTATGAAGTTGTTGGCGCCAATCGGGAAGGAGGATCGTAAAGTGTTTGAGTCTCTAAGAGAATACTCCGCTAAGAAATACGGTCGTCCGGGGGCGGAAGTGGATAAAGAGATTGATCAGAGATTAAGTGTTAATGAAGGGGAAGATGACGATCAAGGTTTAGCTGGCGGTGATTTTGTTGAGAATGAGAATGGAATAGGGATTGATCTTGGGGTGGCTAGAGTTCCTGCAGATCAGGCGATTCCAGGCTCAAGAGAAGCCGAGCGCTTAATTCAGCAGCAGCGAGTTGGGAGTGCTAATACACCTGAGCGAGAATTAACACTTGAGGAGATCGATGCGGAACTTGCAAGGATGTCGAATGAGGCTAATGAAGATTCTGCAAGGATGTCAAATGAAGCTAATGAAGATCTTGCAAGGATGTCAAGTGAAGCTAATGAGGATCCTGGTGTATCTCAGAATAATACTAACCAAAATGCGGGTCAGAATAGCTTAAATCAGGGATTAAATCTTCGTCAGGAAAACAGCGGCAATAATCAGTCCGGTAATATGATTAGTTTACGATAGCGCTTAAAAATGGCTTAAATTTGTTCTGAATATATAAATATAGCCATAAACGCAATAAGTGGGCTTAAAACGGCTGAGGATGCGTCTGAAGGGCGGTTTATCTTGACAGCCATAAGCGCTCGGAGTAAACTAGAAACAGATATCGAGTGAGGTGAACGGTTTAGTAAGTGAGTCTTAGGTATCAGCGATAAAAACTTAATGAGGTATTTGTTTGATGGCTGAAAAACAAAAAGTTGAAGAGTACGACAGTTCTGAAATTCAAGTTCTAGAGGGGTTAGAGCCAGTTCGTGTGCGTCCTGGTATGTATATTGGTTCAACTGGGTATGATGGACTTCATCATCTAGTAAAAGAGATTGCCGATAACTCTATTGATGAGGCAATTGCGGGATATGCGACAAAGGTAATGATTACTTTGCAGCAGGATGGTGGTGTGAAAGTCGAGGATAATGGTCGTGGTATCCCTGTGGATATTCATCCAAAAACCCATAAATCTACACTTGAAACCGTTCTAACTGTGCTACATGCCGGTGGTAAATTCGGTGGTGGTGGATATAAAGTTTCTTCAGGCCTTCACGGTGTGGGTTCTTCCGTAGTGAACGCGCTGTCGACAAAAATGATTGCTGAAGTTTATCGTGACAAGAAGGTCCATCACATTGAGTTTGAGACTGGTAAGCCAACCATGGCGCTCGACGCTTCAAAGAAGACCGATAAACAGGGTACATGCATTACTTTTTATCCTGGTCCAACAATTTTTAAGGAAACAACGACCTTTGATTATGATTGGGTATCACATTATGCGAGACATCAAGCTTATCTTACGAAGGGTATTTTGATTTCAGTTTTTGATGAGAGGACTGGTGAAAAGGAGTCATTCTATTTTGAGGGTGGAATCAAGAGTTATGTGAAGCGCTTGAATGAAAGCAAGGAAGTACTTTCTGATGATATCTTCTATGTTGATAAACAGATTGAAGAGGCAGAGGTTGAAATTGCAGTGCAATACAACGATACCTATGCAGAGACGATGAAGCCATTTGCAAATAACGTGTTAACACCTGAAGGTGGTACGCACGTGGTTGGATTTAGGACGGCATTAAATCGTACGATTAATGACTATGCAAGGCGAAATAACTTATTGAAAGAGAAGGAAGATAACCTGACTGGTGATGATATTAAGGAAGGTTTGACCGCTGTAATTTCGGTAAAGATTCCGAATCCAGAATTTGAAGGACAGACAAAGAATAAGCTTGGCAACCCTGAGGTGCGCGGCTATGTCGATAAGGTAATGTCTGAATATTTTGGCTATTATCTTGAGGAAAATCCAGCAATTGCCAAGAAGATTGTTGGAAAAGCTACTTTGGCAGCACGTGCGCGAAAGGCAGCAAGGGCGGCACGTGATAATGTTATCCGTAAAGGTGCATTTGAGGGGCTGAACTTACCTTCAAAATTGGCGGACTGTTCATCAAGAGACCGTACAGAATGTGAATTATTTATCGTCGAGGGTAACTCAGCTGCAGGCTCCGCAAAGGAAGGCCGTAATTCGAAGATTCAGGCAATCTTGCCACTACGTGGTAAAGTTTTGAATACTGAACGTGCCAGATTGGACAAGATGTACGCTAATGCAGAGCTAGTCTCCCTAATTAAGGCTTTAGGTGTAGGAATCGGCGATCAATTTGATCTATCTGGTTTACGTTATTATAAGATCGTATTTATGACCGATGCTGATGTCGATGGTGCGCATATTTCGACATTACTTCTTACTTTCTTCTTCCGCTATATGCCAGAGGTGGTAAAGGGTGGACATGTTTATCTTGCAAAGCCACCGCTATTTGGTCTGATTAAGGGTACTGGATCGAATAGAAAAATTGACTATATCTATGATGAAGAGGCGCTAGAGGTAAAGATTGCTTCGAAAATTGAGGAGCGTAAAAAAGAAGGACTCAAGATTAATCCTGAGGATGAGAGATTCAAACAGGCTGGATATACCGCACAGCAGCGCTTTAAGGGTCTTGGCGAGATGAACGCTCAACAGCTTTGGGATACAACAATGAATCCAGATAATCGCGTCTTGGTAAGAGTAAATATTGAAGATGCAGAAAAGGCAGATGCAATCTTTACAAAGCTGATGGGTCAGGAAGTGGAATTGCGTAAAAACTTTATTCAGTCGAGAGCTTCAACCGTTAAAATTGATGATTTGGACTTCTAGTCTAGAAAGGAACGATGATGAAAGATAATATAAATAATCCAGAGAATCTAGACAATGAGAAAGTCAGCAAGAATGGTGGCGTACCAGATGCGGCGGATGAAAAAGGCGTAGACGAGACGATGGGGAAAATTCCAGATTTGAAGGAAAAAAGACTGGAAGCTGACGAGGATGAAGCTAGTGAAGTAGAAGCTGATGTGGATGACGAAGATGTGCATATTGGTGGACTAACTGCCAGACGTGCTGAAGACGGGATTGAGGAATTGACGGTCGAGAATGTAATGGAGGATTCCTTCTTACGTTATTCAATGTCAGTGATTATTGATCGTGCTCTTCCAGATGTGAGAGATGGTCTGAAGCCAGTGCATCGTCGAATTCTTTATGCGATGTATAAAAATGGTTGGAAAGCACCACATGCAACAGTAAAGTCAGCGCGTATCGTTGGTGAAGTAATGGGTAAATATCACCCACACGGTGACTCATCAATTTATGATGCAATGGTAAACTTGGCACAACCTTGGAAGATGCGTTATACGCTAGTGGAAGGTCAGGGTAACTTTGGTTCAATGGATGGAGATGATCCAGCGGCCTCTCGTTACACCGAGGCTCGTATGGACAAGGTGGGAGCCGAGCTTCTCTCCGATATTGAGAAGGAGACAGTTGACTTTCGTGACAACTTCGATGGAACAGAGAAGGAGCCTGTAGTCCTTCCTGCAGCGGTGCCAAATATTCTTCTGAATGGACAGATGGGTATTGCAGTTGGTATGGCAACAAATATTCCACCACACAACCTGGGGGAGGTAGTTGATGCAACTGTGGCTTTGATTGATAATCCTGAGGCGACACTAGAAGATTTGATGAAGCATGTGAAGGGTCCAGATTTTCCTACTGGAGCGGAGGTTTATGGCGGTGCGCCAATGAAGCAGGCCTATGCAACAGGTAAAGGTTCGGTAACAATTCGTGCTGTAGCAAATATTGAAGAGCGTAAAAATGGACGCTTCAATATCGTGGTGACAGAGGTACCTTATGGAATGAGTAAAGAATCTTTTATCGAAAAAGTTCGACAACTTGTATTGGATAAAAAATTGACTCATATTGCGGATGCCAGGGATGAATCTGCTCGTGGTAAGATTCGAGTGGTGGTGGAACTTAAAAAGGATGCTTATCCAAAGAAGATCTTAAATCAACTGTATAAGATGACTGATTTGCAGACGACCTTCCATTATAATGTGCTGGCGCTTGTGAACGGAATTCAACCAAGGATTATGGGGCTGAAAGAAATTTTGGCAGAGTTTATTAAGCATCGCCAAAAAGTAATTCGCCGACGTACTGAATATGACCTCAGAAAAGCAAAAGAGCGTGCTCACATTCTTGAAGGCTTGAAAATTGCTTTAGATAATATTGACGAAGTGATTAAGACGATTCGCGAGTCGTATGATGATGCGGATAAACGCTTGATGGAAAGGTTTGGCCTATCAGAGATTCAGGCTGCAGCAATTTTGGCGATGCAACTTCGTCGTCTACAAGGACTTGAGCGTGACAAGATTGAAGCCGAATTGCAAGAATTAATGGCGATGATTGCGAAATATGAGGAAATCTTGGCGGATGAAGCAAAGGTACTTGCGGTTGTAAAAGATGAACTTCTTGCGATGAAGGAGAAATATGGCGACAAGCGTCGTAGTAAGATCTTTAACCATGAACTCGGTAAGTTCTCAGAGGAAGAATAGATTCCAGAAGAGGAAAGTGTAGTGCTTTTGACTGTTGAGAATTATATTAAGCGAGTTTCTCAGACTGATTTTCGTCGTCAAAACAGGGGAGGAAAAGGAAAACGTGGAATGACGACTAAGGAAGAGGACGTGATTTCTCAGATTATTACTGCAAATTCACATGATTTTCTATACTTCTTTACTTCACAAGGTCGTATCTTTAGGATGAAGGCATATGAGGTGCCACAGGCTTCACTAACTGCAAAGGGCACTGCTGCAGTAAATCTATTAAACATGCATCCAGATGAGAAGATTACTGAGATCATTAAGCATAATGACGAAATTGACCCAGAGACTGGTTATCTCTTTATGGCAACCAAGAAGGGCACGATTAAGAAGACGGCCGCAAAGAACTACATGAACGTGCGTTCAAACGGTTTGATAACGATTAAATTGGATCCAGGAGACGAGTTGAAGTGGGTGAAGGCAACGACTGGTAAAGACGATATTATTATCTCAACTTCGGCTGGTCAGGCAATTCGCTTTAATGAGGAAGACGTCAGGGCTATGGGTCGTTCAGCGATGGGCGTCCGTGGTATTAGATTGAGACCAAAGGATGAAGTTGTGGGTATGGACGTTGTGACTGATCCAAATCAGACTTTGATTGCGGTCTCTGCTAATGGATATGGAAAGGCAACTCTGGTGTCGAACTTCCCAACCCATAAGCGTGGTGGCGTAGGAATTAAGGTGGCTTCTGTGACGGAAAAGACTGGTCCAATTGTGGCAGTACATACATTGGATCCAGAAGCATCAGAGGTGATCATGATGTCTAGTCTTGGTCAAGCAATCCGTGTGGCTGTGAAGGATATTCCAGTACTCGGACGCGCAACTCAGGGGGTGAGGATTATGCGTCTTGCTGATGATGATACGGTAGCTTCTTTAGGAATTGTGCTTCCTGAAGAAAAAGACGATATTGAAGAATCGGAAGAATAAAAGCTTAAAAAAAATACTCCGGAAACGGAGTATTTTTTTGTGGCTGTTTTTTGTGTTTTTTGAGTGTAAATTTTTATAGATTTTTTAGCTGATATCTAGCTTATGCTCCAGAATATCCTGCTTATGCTAGCAGGGAAAAATGAGATTTTTATCTCTGTTAATTAAAAAAGTAAAATTGTTATGGTTGCGTATTTTTAGGACTTGGTGGTATGGTGCAGGCAAATGAAAAATTAAATGAGGAAAACAAATGAGTAAACATAATAGAAAAGTTCAATTAGAAGCCACGACAGTTGCCACAGAGCGAGTTAGTGCAAGAATGAGGATTGGCGCAATCACAATGGCTACAAGCGCCGTGATGGCATTGAGCTTCGCATCTCCAATATCTGCACTTGGTAAGGCCACAACAACGAGTACTGAAAATAAAGGCAGTAAAAAGGTAGTTTATCCAGAACACCCAAACGCACCGGAAGGTGATTATGAAATAGCACCAATGAAGATTGCGCCACCTAGCTATGAAGGTCATGTGCATATGCCAATGCCATTTGTGAATGGTAAGTTAGCAATGAGTCTTGATAGGATTGACCGTACAAACAGTGAGATTGAGTTTTCAGTAGATAAAAGCTGGCTGGGGAATAGAAAAATAAAACGTCTCGGAGTAGCTTCTATTAGGTGGTATGGATTTGCGATTGATAATTCGGGCTTATATGAAGCTAATACTTTTGACGATGAATGGACCACAAAGATGTTTGCAAGTAAGGCGGACTACGAGGGGTTATCAGACCGCCACGAATCGAAGGATAGATATTTCTGGGTTAGACCAACTTTTGATTTATTCTATGAATGGTCAAACGATGTCGTATTTGTATTGCAGCTTGATGATAATACTTATTATAATGGGCGTGTTTATTTCAAAGAAGACTGTTTGTTGCATTGGATTGAGGGGAGGAACTGTGTAGTGGACAAATACGATCAGTCAAAAACGATGCGTAATGTATCCTATAAGGCAGTGGCGGCGCCAAAGAAAAAATACACCACTGGTATGATACCTAGGGAAGTTGATGGGTATGCAAATACTGACATAAATGCAGTAGAGCCAGAGAAACCGGTAACTCCAGAAAAACCAGTAACACCAGAAAAACCAGTTACACCAGAGAAGCCGGTAATTCCAGAGAAACCAGTGACTCCTGAAAAGCCAGTAGTTCCAGAAAAACCAGTAGTCCCAGAAAAGCCAGTGACTCCTGAAAAGCCGGTAACTCCAGAGAAGCCGGTTACGCCAGAAAAACCAGAGGAGAAGAATAAAACTGAGGACGAAACCTCTATTGAGGTAGGTAGGTCAGAAGAAACTAAAAAGACTGCAGAATCAGAGAATAAGTCAGAAGATAAATCTGATGAGAAAAATAAAGAGAAGACAGAAGTTGAATCAAAGACTCAGAATGTTGAAAAATCTAGTATGCATAATAATTTCTCAAGAAGATCACTAGGTGTGGTCACAGCTCAGAGTATTACTGAGAGCCAAGAAAGTGATACGGAGAATACAGTAGAAACTGGCAGTGTTGATTCAACGGAAATTGAATCTTCTGATAGTGCGGAGGAGAAGGTTGAAAAAGATGAACAGTCTGAGGATAAAGAAAAGACTGATCAGGAAGCAACTGAAATTCCTAAGCTCGGTGAAGTTAAAAAAGAATTTAATATCTTTAGCCAATGGTGGACATGGCTTATCGCAGGCACGATTGTCGGTGCTATATTACACAAGATCTTTCTCTCAATACGTTCTAAAAAACATGAAACTATTTCAGATTAGATAGAACATCGGCGGTAGCTCTCTCAAGAAAGAAAAATCTCTCAACAATATCGCCGACACTGAGAGAAAGTGTACATTAAAAAATGTCTATAATATCCTATAGAATATAGATATGATAGCTACCTTAGCTTAATATCTATAACTTTTAAAATAGACGCTATAGCCGTCCTCGCGACGGCTATAGTTATTTTATATATAAATATAATGTGATAAAATGGATCCATGGAAAGCCTTTATGTTTTTTTAGCATTTGTTATGGGCTGGTTTGTAGCACAAGCTTTAAAGCTGATTTTCTTTATTATTAAAAAGCGTGGTAAGACTACAATTCGTGATGTTATATATTATGCAGTAAAATCTGGTGGCATGCCCTCTGGCCATACCGCGAGCTTCATGGCGATGACTATGACAATTGGATATATTAGTGGTTTTAATTCAGCGGTTTTTGCGTTAGCCGCATGTAATACATTAATTATTGTATATGATGCAACGAATGTGCGTTATTCGGTTGGTGAGCACGGAAAGTTATTAAATAAGATTGTTGATGATAAGAATAAAAGCGAAGGGACCAGATTGAATAAACTCCGTGTGGTTGAAGGTCATACGGTGGCAGAAGTAATTGCGGGTTTTTGGATTGGAATTTTTATTGCAACATTGATAAAAATCGTGTGTTTATAGAAGGGAAAGGCGTTTTTACAGGCATAATTGAAAAAAGTTTCAAAAAAAGTAAAAAAAGTCCAAGAAATGTATTGACAGTTTTGTTTAAGTAAACTATTATTAGAGCATACAAAAGCTGCGACATACATAAAGATGACTGTGCGCTTTTGGAAATTGAAATTTAACAATTCAGTTGTGCAATTTGAAATGGTAATATGTGTGGTTTTATAATCATACGAGTCCATTTCTTTCATCGTCAGTTTTATTTTATTTGAGTTTTCAAATTTAAAATTCAAGGTCTTAGGATCTTTAATGGAGAGTTTGATCCTGGCTCAGGATGAATGCTGGCGGCATGCCTAATACATGCAAGTCGAGCGGTAGCATGGCTTCACCGTTCTCTTGACACACTTGGCTATTATGCGAGTGGTAAGATTCGAGGGAACTGTGAAGCTGATGACGAGCGGCGGACGGCTGAGTAACGCGTGAGAACATACCCCAAAGTGAGGGATAACTAGTCGAAAGATTAGCTAATACCGCATGTGA
>JABCPR020000019.1 GCA_013332965.2 Candidatus Saccharimonadota bacterium
AAAGTGCAAAGTGCAAAGTGCAAAGTGCAAAGTGCAAAGTGCAAAGTGCAAAGTGCAAGGGCGATATGTTCTCTTTGAAACGCCGAACATTTCTTTTTCCACTCATTAGTTTTGGTTTTGTATGCTTAATTTTCTGTGCCATGCTGCTTTCTGGTGCGGAGGTGAAAACTTTTGCAGCACCAGTTCCGAGCCGTAGTGAAATTTATTTGCAAACCCATCTTCAGACTAATCAGGTTGATATTGCGTTTTCTGGTTCTGACGCTCAACAGTCAAAGAAGGATACCGGATATGTAAATTATGCAGTTAAGACGAACAATCCAACTGAATATATGAATTATCTTTCAAGTATAGACGAGGATGTTAATTTAAATCATACTGATCCAACGGTAACTGATAAGATTAGGCCATTTTCGCCAGCGACTTTATATAGTAATATTCCGGAAAATACATGGGGCTATTGCGATCTAGACCTCGATAATTGTAAGCCAATTACTCCTGCAAGTCATCCGTCGGTGATATATTCACCGCCGGATGTATCTTCATCTCTCATTTCCACTAGAGCCAAATATGGATATGATATTACGGATACTTATTATTTTTATTTTGTCGCAAGGGTCTCACCAAATTTAACCCCTGGTACCTATTCGAAGAATGTCTTATTTACTACAATCACAAAAGATTTTACTCCTTCAGCTACGTTTTTACCAGGTAAACAGTTTAATGATATTGTAGCAAATTTAGATTCTACTCATACAGTTAATGTATTTAAGCGCTCAAATACACCACCAGCCAATTTGGCTTCTGCGTCCGTAGTTTCGACCGCAGATTCGGGGCGTCCGATTTATGCCTGGTTTAATGCTCCAGACCGCACCGTATATTGGTGGACAGATGCAGACGTGGCGTATGTAAATACTAATGCGAATCAGATGTTCGAAGACTTTAATCGTGGCGTTGCAGACATGGATTTAATCGATATTCGTGGAATGGATACTCGATATACAAATACAATGCATAATTTTTTCTGTGATGGTACTAAGAGTGTGAAAAATTATAACATTGACGGCATTGATACGAGCAAGGTTTGGGATTTTTCAGGAATGTTTGCTAGTGGTGATCAGCTAGCGACCGCTAAGAACCCGGTTGACTTTTCAAAGATTAATACTAGTAGCGCAATTGATATGTCGAATATGTTCCAGAGAAGTAATTTTACGACAATTGATGTCCGTAGTTTTGATACGAAAAACGTGAAATATATGGGCTGTATGTTCTGCGGAGTGATTAAGGCTAAGAATATCGATTTGCGTGGCTGGGATGTGTCAAATCTTTTAGGTTCACATTTGATGTTTGCATCGACCCAGATTGAACATATCAATCTTGCAGGCTGGAATAGTCACCAGCTACTTGATACTTCACGTATGTTTGAAGGGACGGTGACATTACAGTCGCTTGATATGACCGGTATGGATACTTCAAAAGTAAAAAATATGTTTGGAATGTTCTATCTATCCGCCTTGCCAGATCTGGACTTAACTCAACTAAATACCAGTAGTGTGACGAATATGAATTCGATGTTTAAACAGATGTCGAGAATCTCGTCTTTGAATTTTGCTTCATTTGATACTAGTAACGTGACGGATTTTGGCGAGATGTTTCGTGGAATTGTGATTGGGAGCCGAACTCTGGATGTCCGTAGCTTTAATACTTCTAAAGCTACTGCCATGTGGATGATGTTTGACGGGACTAATTTAATTGGAAATCTGGACTTATCAAATTTTGATACAAGCCATGTGGGGGATATGTCAAATATGTTTTCAAATAGTGTGTTCCTAAATAGTGTGAACGTATCTAGCTTTAATACTAGTGCGGTAGTTAATATGCAGGGTATGTTCTATAGGACTTTGGGAATGCCTGTAATCAATATTGCAAACTTTAATACTGCTAATGTACAGAACATGCAGGATATGTTTAGGGAAACTGGTGCTGTGACAATTAAGGCCTCTGCATTATTTAATACGAACAGTGTAATTGACTCAAGTCGAATGTTTATGGATGCCGTTCATCTTGTTGGCGGAAGTGGAACCCCATACAATGCTTCTTTCCCACAAGATAAGACTTATGCAAGGCAAGATGTTGCCGGGCTTCCTGGGTACTTTACATTCTAGTAATCTTACTGTAACCTAATAATTTCTTGCATTTTTCCCTGTTTTCTGCTAGACTAGAGGCAGTTACCAAAGACAGTGACGGATTTTTGGTCAAGGGAGTGTGAATTTAATATTAATTTGCGCGAACTTCAAAATCTTAATTAGGTCACCGAGGAAAATCTTATAACTTGGTAACGAAGTTTAAAAATTCGTAGACTTCTTAACAATCAAGGAATACTTTTTATGGCAATTTCAAAAGATAAAAAGAATACATTGGTTGCTGATTTAACTGAGCTACTTTCAAGTGCAAAATTGACAGCTTACGCAAACTATCAGGGACTCACTGTCGCTGAACTCGAAGAATTGCGCCATGCTGCTCGCGAACAGGGTGTCCGCATCAAGATCGTCAAGAACCGCTTGGTTCGCGTGGCGATGAATGAGATCGCAGTATACAAAGATACTGACACTACTCATTTGACAGGTCAACTTGTTTACGCAATTTCCGATTCTGACGAAGTTGCTCCAGCTAAGGTTTTGGCTGAGTTTGGTAAGACCCACAAAGCTCTCGAGCTGGTTGGTGGTTTTAGCGATGGTGGTCGTATGATTGACACCGCTGAGATCAATGCGCTTGCCGCTCTTCCATCCAAGAACGAATTGGTGGCACAGGTGGTTGCACAACTGCTTTCACCAGTCAACGATTCTATTTCTGGTCTCGCTGGTGGACTTTCTGGCATTGTTTCCGGTTTGGAAGCAAAGTTGGAAGCATAGTCTGAAGTTTTATTAGAAAAGACAATCAATGTTTTATCCTTCGGGATAGATATCAAATTAATTTATAGAAAGGTCTAATATGGCTGATATTAAAAAATTAGCTGAAGAACTCGTAAACCTTACCGTTCTTGAAGTTAATGAACTCAAAAACACTCTTAAAGATGAATATGGCATTGAGCCTGCTGCTGCCGCGGTTGCTGTTGCTGCTGCTCCTGCTGCTGCCGCTGAAGAAGAAGGCAAATCTGAATTCAACGTCGTTCTTAAAGACGCTGGTGCTCAGAAAATCGCTGTAATCAAGGCTGTTAAAGAGGCTACTGGTCTCGGTCTTGGTGAAGCAAAAGCTATCGTTGATGGTGCTCCTGCAACTGTCAAGGAAAAAGTTAAGAAAGACGAAGCTGAAGCTCTCAAGAAAACTCTTGAAGAAGCCGGCGCTACTGTTGAATTAGCTTAATTAAAAAATCGAGTCTACGAATTTATTAAAAAATACCCTTCGGGGTATTTTTTGTTGAGGAAATTTGGTCTTTGGTTATTTTGGAAGCCTTAAGGTTTTCGCCAGAAGGCACCAGGATTGGCGGTACCACCGTCGATGTGGGCGTATTCAATGCTATTGTCATTTGGGATGGCCGAGCCGGCCTGTCCTCGGTAGGCAGATAGGCTCCTGAAAATACCATTATATGAAGTGACATTGGCAGTGGTGAAACTATCGGAGGCGTAGATTTTGACGAGCCAGGTTGAGCCGCCAAACATGTTTGACATATCCGTGGCACTGATGGTGTTCCAGTTGGTAAGATCAAGTTCATAAAGCCAGGTGTAGTCGAAGGCTTTAGAAAAGTTAGTAACTTTTCTGACATCGAGATCGCTAAGATCTAGATAAGAAACGTAAGTATAGTGGAATAGTTTCGACATATTTTTGACATTACTGGTATTGAGGCTGATTTTTGCGCGGTAGGCGGTATTGAATCTGCTAGAGTTGCCAGCGAAAAGTCCTTCCATATTTTCAACGTTGCTGGTGTCAAAGTCGTCTAGATCGAGACTATTTACTGTGCCGAGATCTGCAAAAGCGTAGCTGACGTCGACGAGTTTTGGCGCGGTAATTTTTGGCGCTTTAATTTTTTGAATATTACAGTTATGGATGAAGAGAGATTTGAGAGTTGTGAGCTCTGGGGCGGCTGTGAGGTTTGGCCAAGTGACGTCGGTTACTCCATAACTGCCACGACAGCCGCTAGCTTCAAATTCGTCTTTAGATCCCATAAACATTTTTGACATGTTTTTAACTTTGGCAAAGGAAAAGTTCGAGATATCAATGCTTGGGCTAGAGCCATCAAATAAACCAAACATACCTTCCATCGTAGTAGCACTACTAGTGTTGAAGGTTGCTGGGAAGACTACGGATCCATTGGCGTGTGATCCATAGAACATGTAGGAAAGATCGGTGGCAACAGTTGGTTTGAGATGTGGGGCGATGGCGCCGAGGTCGAGTCTTTTAGTGCCATAGAACATACGACTGAGATTCTTGGCGGAAGAAAGGTCGAGCTTATCGATATTGCCAATGTTGACGAGATTGGAAGTTTTCTCAAACATGGAACTAAAATCTTCGGCGTTGCCAGTATTAAAAGTTTGCGGAAGAGTGAGATTATTTAGGGTTTCCGCACCCTTAAACATGTTTTTGACTGCGTCAATTCTTCCGGTAGTCATGCTGCCAAGATCAATTTTTTGAAGATAGTAGGCACCTTCAAACATTGATTCGAGATTTGTAATACGAGAGCCGCCGAGTTGGTTACTTAATTTTATTTCTCTAGCATAGCTATCTTTGAACATGTTTGAAAGATTTTCGGCGCTGGTGAATTTAATGGCGGATAGATCGATATTGGTTGTGTTTTTAGTATTATTAAACATATTTGAAAAATCTGTGACATTCTCAAAGGTGGCATTTTTAAGATTAATGTCCGAAATACTAGTGCCTTCAAACATTGAAGTGGTATTAGTGGTGTCACGGAAGGTAGTGTGGGTGAGATCTACACTAGAAAGACTGGTCGTGCCTGCAAACATGGAGGAAGCGTCAGTGACTTTTTCAAATTTTGCTTTGTCAAGTTTCAGAGTTGAGACTTTGGAATTTTTAAACATATTTGTGGTATTTGTGGCGTTTTTAAAATCAGAATTTGAGAGGTCAATGGTAGAGATTTTGGAGTTTTCAAAAACAGAAGTTAAATCTTCGGCGTCTGAAATTTTCCAGGAAGAGAAATCCGGAGATGTACCAATAATATCAATATCAGGGGTGTCTTTAAAAGCGCGTGCGAGATGTTTGGCATTTTTGGCAAACGAGACGTCTCCAATTTTAGCAATCCTAGTGTTTTCGAAGGCGGATTCAATATTTTCAACTGGTGAATCTTTGAGGTATTTGAGGAAATTATCAGTATTAAAAGTGCTGTTAGTATAAGCCATGGTGTTATGAAAAAGATGTGCAACATTTTTTACCTTATCAAATTTCAGCATTGACTCTTGTCTGCCATCGCGAAAACTGAAGGTAACATCGCTGCTAATGCCAGAGAGGCCAGCAAACATATAAGAAAGATCTTCATTGAAATTTATTTCTGTGGCGTTAGTCCAGATACAGATTTTATCCCAGCTGTCGCGGTAGGTCCCAAGGTAAACTATGGTGTCAGAATCGGCTGTGGAGATTTTGACGGTGCGTTCAGGTGTGATGGTTGAACTACACTTAGTTTTTCCAATACTAATATCCATGTATGGCCAGAATTGATTTGAAGGTGGAACTCTCTTTGCTGGATCAGCGAAATAACTTGGGTCGGAAACATTAAGAGATTTTTTGAGAGCAGCATTGAATTCGCGACCAGAAACTAATTTGGCACTAGAATCACCCTCAACCATAAGAGTGAAGAGTAGTTTTCTTTGATAATTGCCGGCAGGAATCTGATTATTAAAACGAAAGCCGAGATTGAATTTGAAAGTTTCTTCAATTGGTGAGTTTGCGGTTTTAATAACATCTGGTGTGCTGAGTTTTGGGATGTAATTATAAAGCTTATCATCAACAGCTTTCACGTTATAACCATAAGAGTTAGTCATATGGGTGGCGATATTATTGTTGTTACCAGAGACGGAATTGATCTTATACGGATTGGTTGGATCGAGGCTGATCAGCGCGGTTTCTTCCTGATCACTAGAAAGATAAAGATTATATCCGGTGTTGCTATCAGTTTTGACGTTGACATTTAGAGTTTTGAAGAATTCGTCACCTTCGGTGGTCGGCTGATTATAAACAATATCAGCATTGCCAGTCACGGAGAGGGAGGCGGTGGTAGCAAAGACAGATTTTTGGCCAAACAGAAGGATGATAGCGAGAGGAAGAATTGATGCAAAAAATTTGATAACTAGTCTTGTTATCTTGGAGGATTCTGTATTTAATCTATCCGTAAACTTTGGCATATGAAATTATGAATAATTAAAATATAGAAAAACTATATAATTCCCTCAAACTCCTTTTGCTAAATTTTAGCATAAATGGTTTGAAAAATCAGGACTTGTATTACGGTTTTTTGATGGTCTTTTTTATTTTTTATTATGGCCTTCGATGGTCTTTTTGATTTTTACTTAGGATTTTCCAACCAGGAAGCTCGTTTTTTATTTACGCCAGAAAGCGCCAGGATTAGCGGTACCGCCGTCGATGTGGGCGTACCTAATATTGTTCTGGATGTGTGATCCGGCGCCGCCGCGATAATGGGCTTCTGGGAGTAGGTAGAAGATATTGTCGCTGGCGGTTACGTTCGTGGTGACAAAACTATCGGAGGCATAGATTTTTTGAAGCCAGTTTGAATAACCAAACATCGAGGTCATATCAGTTGCGCTGATGGTGTTCCAGCCAGTGAGGTCGAGTTCGTAAAGCCAGGTGTAGCCGAATGTGTCGGAGAAATCAGTGACTTTACTAACATCAAAATCGCTAACATCTAGGTATGAGACATAAGCATAGTGGAAAAGCTTGGACTTGTTTTTAACGTTACTGGTATTAAGACTGATTTTTATATGTTGATCCTTCATAAAATCGGTGTCATTAAAGGAAAACATTCCTTCCATATTCTCTACACTACTGGTGTCAAAATTATCTAGATCGATACTTGTAACTTCCTTCAAGCCAGCAAAGGCATATCTAGTGTCTTTGAGGTTCGGGGCAATAATTTTTGGTGCCTTGATTTTCTTGATGTTACAGTTGCTGGTGAAGAGATAAGCCAGGGTTTTTACTGGGGTGGTTTGAGTGTTGGCTGGACAGATAACGTCTGACATTCCTAGACCATGTGGACAGGCTCCATAACTTACTTCTGTGGTGCCACCCATAAACATTTTTGACATATTCTCTACGCTACTAAAATCAAAATGTGAAATATCGGCAGTATAATATGTTGCTTGTGCAAACATACCTTCCATATTTGTTACTTCGCCAGTATGGAAGTCGCTTGAGAAAATGATGTCGCCATCAATGGAGGATTCACTAAGCATATAGGAAAGATCAGTAACGTGGTTGGTTTTGAGAATTGGAACAATCTGGCTAACCTTTGCTCTTGTATCATAGAGCATGTGATTCATATCCCGGGCTGAAATCGTATTAAGTTGTGCGATATTGCCGATTTCTTCAAGATTTATAGTGTAAGCGAACAGCCAGCTAAAATCCTCGACCTGGCTAGTATTAAAGACGCGTGGGAGAGTAAGGCTAGTGAGCCGACTATTATCTCTAAACATGTATTTAATTGAGGTAAGCTCACCGGTTGTGATATTGCCTAGGTTGAGAGAGGTAACATTTTGGGCGCCATTGAACATTTCAGACATGTTTGTGATATGACTACCCCCAATATTGTTATTGGTATTAATAATTATTTCTGAGGCAGTGGTGTTTTTAAACATATTGGAAAGGTCTTCGGCGGCAGTGAGTTGTAGTGATGAGAGGTCGATTTTGGAGGCGTAGGTGGTGTTATTGAACATGTTTGAGAAATCTTTAATTTTTTCGAATTTGCTATTCTTTAGGTCAAAAACTGAGGCGGTACAATTATTAAACATGGAAGTAATATCGGTAACTTCACGGAAGTTAGTATGGGCAAGATCTAGAGACGAGACTTGATTCGCGCCGTCGAACATATGGGCGGCATTGGTGACTTTATCAAACTTTGCCTTGTTAAGGTAGATATATGAGGCCTGAGAATTTTTAAACATGTTGGTGGTGAGTGTGGCGTTCTTGAAATCTGAGCCGGCAAGATCGATGGTTGAAATTCCGGTGTTTTCAAAAACTGAGGTGAGGTCGGTGGCATCGGAAATTTCCCAGTATGAAACATTTGCATCAGTGAGATATGGGGTATTTTTGAAGGCGCGTGCGATATGTTTTGCATGTTTTGCGAAGGACATATCCCCCACATTTGCGACATCGGAGTCTTCAAAAATCGATTCAATATCTTCAATATCATTATTTCTTAGATTGTAAAGGAAGGGTGTAACGTCGATTCTTCCTCTATGGTATACCTCACTGTTATGGAAGAAGTGGGCAAGATTTTTGACTTTATCAAATTTTAGCATAGAATCGGTTATGCCATCCTGTGGTACGAATTTTAGGGTGCGACTTGTGCCGCCCAGGCCGGCGAACATATAAGAAAGATCTTCGTTAAAGTTAATTTCACTAGCACGAGTCCAGATACATACCTTATTCCATTCTTCCTCCCCTTGACTGTAGCTTCCGAGATAGATTGGAGTATCGGAATCTGGAGTAGAGATTTTGACGGTACGAGCTTCGGTGATTTCGTCACTACATTTCTTGCGGCCAATGTCGATGGCGAGTTCTGGCCAGTGTTCATTAACGGCTGGAGTGGTTTTGGTAAGATCGGCGAAATAGCTAGGATCGGTGACGGTAAGGGACTTTTTGAGGGCAGCATTGAATTCTCTGCCGGAGACGATGGTTGACCTTGCCTGATCAAGTACCATCATCGTGAAAACTAGCTTACGTTGATATTGGCCGGCCGGGATTTTATCATTCAGACGGAAACCGAGATTAAAATTAAAATCTTCTTCAATTTCCTCTTCAACTGCCCGAATATTAACCGGACTATTAAGACCTGGAATGGCGTGGTAGAGTTTGTTGTCGATTTTTTCAGTATTATATCCATAAGAATTTTCCATGTCAGTTTCGATGGAGTTATTATATCCACTAACTGACTCGATACGATATGGATTGGAAGCGTCGAGGCTAACAAGTCCAGTTTCTTCTTTATCGCTAGAGAGATAGAGGTTATAGCCAGTCGGGCTATCGGTTTTAACGCTGATATTTAGGCTCTTAAAAAAAATAGTGCCTGTAGGCACTGGATGGTTGTAGACAATATTGGCGTTGCCACTGATGGCGATGGACGCAGTGGCGGCATAGGTATTATGGGTATGGGCGCCAAGAAAAACAACGGCATAGCTTAAGGATGAGGCTAGTAGAAGGGCTAGTCGAATTGAAAAATTTTTAAGTTTTGTATTTAATTTTGTCATTTTAAATAATAAAAATTTAGCAATTACGGGATATTAAAATATAACTCGTTAAATCCATAGTAGCATATAAAAAATAAAATGCTAGTGATTCTTTGGAAATAAAAAAATATACCGGTTTTGACGGTATATTTTTTATTGGTCTAATTAGTTGTAGATATTTTCAACAGCGATGGATGGACCCATGGTTGTAGAAATGAAGATACTCTTAATGTATTGACCTTTGAGAGAAGCCGGCTTCATTGATTTTAGGGATTCAAGGAAGGCAGTAGCATTCTCAAGAAGCTGATCTTCAGTGAAGTTGGTCTTACCGACACCAATGTGGACGATAGCTTGTTTGTCGACACGGTATTCAACTTTACCGGCTTTGGATTCTTTGACGGCTTTCTCGATGTCAGAAGTCACGGTGCCAGCTTTTGGATTTGGCATGAGGCCTTTAGGACCTAAGAGACGGGCGAATTTACCAAGTTTTGGCATGTAGGCTGGAGTGGAAATGAGAATATCAAAGTTGATGGTTCCCTTTTCGAGTTGTTTGATGAACTCTGCATCTTCAGCGATGTCTGCGCCAGCAGCTTTTGCTTTTTTGCACTCATCTTCAGGAGCGAAAACTGCAACACGTACTTCTTTACCGTTACCGTGAGGGAGAACGAGAGTAGTACGAATGTTTTGATCAGCTTGTCTTGGGTCGACACCGAGACGGGCGTGGATTTCAAGAGTAGCTGCAAACTTGGCTGGATTGGTCTTGACAGCAAGCGCGATAGCTTCGGCGAGGCCATATAGCTTAGTGCGATCGATGTCTTTGTAGGCGGCTTGGTATTTCTTACCACGGCGCTCTAAGACTGGACGAGTGACTGGCTTTTCACCTTTTGGCTTAACTTCAAGCTCTGCGAGTTTGTTTTCGGCAGCACGAGCTTTGCGCTCTTCTTCAGCCTTAACTTCCTCAACGTGCTTTTTGGACTTTTTACCAGCTTTGGCAAATTTTTCAGAAACTTCTACAGTTTCGATAGCGACAACTTCTTCGTTGTTCTGACCTTTATCTTCAGTCATGATGATTTCCTTTCTGTGGTGGTAACGGGTTAGACTTTCGTCTAACCCTCCCAACTAGTTAATATTTTGAATAAATAAATTATTCAGCGATTTCGATACCCATTGAACGGGCGGTACCTGCAACAACTTTAACTGCACCTTCAAGATCGATAGCGTTAAGCTGTTTCATCTTGATGTTTGCGATTTTTTCGAGTTGTTCGCGGGTGATTTTACCGACTTTCTCGGTGTTTGGGCGACCAGAGCCTTTCTGGATTTTGAGTTCTTCACGAATCAAATCGTCGACAGGCTGTCCGAGGCAGGTCCAAGCGAAAGTGCGATCTTCGAAAACCTGTAAGTGGACAATAACGCTTTTACCGTTAAAATCTTTGGTTTTTTCGTTGAATGGATTGATGAAATCCATCATATTGAGACCCCACTGACCAAGAGTTGAACCAACTGGAGGTCCTGCGGTGGCCTTGCCACCAGGGATGCGTAACTTCAAGTTACCAATTACTTTTTTTGCCATAATATTTTTTACTCCTAATTAGAGCGCGTAACGGGGTTATTATACTAAATTTATAGAGAAAAGTAAAGACAAGTGTCCGATTCTAGTGATACTAGATATGGCTCTGCTTGTCTTTACGTTTTATTTTTTTGTGATGAATATTAGCCAGCAATAATTCTGGTGCCAGCCTTACCTTCAACCGCTTGAGAAGCTTTTTCTGGCGTGGTGATGATGCAAGTGCGTTTGTTGGCGCCGGCTACGAAATTAATTCCAGCTTCAACCTTAGGTAGCATACTACCGGCGGCGAATTGGCCTTGGGCGATAAGCTTAAAGGCGTCTCCAACGGTGATTTGATCAATTGACTGCTCGTTTGGTTGTTTGTAGTTAATCTTGACGGAGTCGACGGCGGTAAGAATTAACAGCATGTCGGCATCAATGGTTTCAGCGAGCTTTTCGGCGGCAAAATCTTTGTCGATGACGGCTTCAAGGCCAGTAAGACGACCGTGTTCGTCGTAATAAACTGGAATACCGCCACCACCACTAGCGACCACAATGGCACCGTTACCGATGGCGATTTTAATTAGGTCGGATTCGATAATGGAAAGTGGCATTGGGGATGGTACGACCTTGCGCCAGCCACGACCAGCATCTTCTTTCACGGTAACGCCGCGGGCTTTGGCGATTCTTTTAGCTTCTTCTTCAGTGTAGAATGGTCCAATTGGTTTGCTTGGATTCTTAAAGGCAGGGTCGTCTTTAGAAACAAGTACCTGAGTGATGATTGAGGCGATCGGTTTTTTGATGCCAGTTTGTTCAAGTTGGTTTCTCAAAGCATTTTGAAGCCAGTAGCCGATTTGTCCTTGACTCATGGCGCCAGCTACATCTACAGGCATGGTTGGGGTCTTTTCGGTATTGATGGCTTCTTCGTGAAGAATAATATTACCAATTTGTGGACCATTGCCGTGTACGATGGCAAGAGTGTGTCCGGCAGCAATTAACTTAACCAGCTCCGCCGCCGTCTCATTAGCGACGGCGAGCTGATCAGCGGCTGTTGCCTTACCATCTCTTGATAAGGCATTACCACCTAATGCAACTACGATTTTTGCCATATTAGATGACTCCCATGACGAAGACGGCGACAAGACTGATGACTACAAAGATAAACATGACTGGGAGAACGCGTTTGACCCAAGTTTTGTAGGAAACACCAGCAAGAGTGAGTCCGGCCATCAAAGAAGCGATGGTTGGGGCGATCATATTGAGAAGGCCGTTAGCAGTGGCAAATGCGACAACCATGGTTTCCTTGGTGGATCCGACGAGGTCGGCAACAGGGGCGATGATTGGCATTGAGGCTGCAGCAAGTCCAGAGGAGCTTGGGATAATGAAGGAAAGTGGTAAGTAGAAGAGGTAAGCAAGGATACCAACTACACCACCGTTGGAGTTTTTAAGTCCAGTTTCACCCCAGTGGATAATAGTATCTTCAATACCACCATTGCGCATGACGATAGAGACGGCAGCAGCGACGGCGATAATGACTGCGACACTGAGAAGTTGTTCTGCGCCATCGATGAAGATGTCAGTGATGGATGAATTTTTACCATGAAAATCTTTGCGGTAGATAAAGGCAATAATGAGAGCTGAGATTAGGAAGAGAGCGGAAATCTCATTGAAATACCAGGAACCGAGAGCGACGTTATGTTCGGCACCGATGATGGCACTAAAGAGTGGAATGCTAGCTAACCAGGTATGGAAGTCTTCAAAGATTGTGATATGAAAATTGGTCCATGGGATGAGGGAGATGATCATGATAATGAAGGTAAGAGCAAAGATTCCCATGATGGCTTTGCGTTTTTTGGTGTATTCAGGAACTGCTTCGAGGTCGAGAGCCTTGAAGGTTGAGGCAAGAGAAGAATCTTCTTTGTATTTGCCGGCTTTGACTTTTGCAGCATAGCGCATAGTGAAGATGATAGCGATAATAAGCATCGCAATGAGCACAAGCGCTTGAATCCAGAGGATGCTACCAAGCTGAACGTTGGCAGTGCGGGCGGCAATACCGGTTGAGAATGGATTGACGGTTGAAGCCAAGACGCCGACACCACCACCGAGGACGATGATGAGGACAGCGGTCATGGCGTTATAGCCTGCGGCAATCATCACCGGAACGATTAGTGCATAGAAAGCAACGGCTTCCTCTTGCATACCATATGTGGTACCACCGATAGCAAAGAGAGTCATCAAGATTGGGATTAGCCATTTTTCCTTACCATTCATCTTCTTCAGCAGCCCACCAAGAGCGGCATCAAGTGCGCCGGTTTTCATGACGCCGCCAAGGAAGCCACCAAGGATGAGAACGAAGACAATGACGTCAAGACGGTCGGACATGCCTTTGATTGGGGCCATGAAAATATCCCAAAGACCTTGACGGTGATCAATGGTGCTAGTCTCACCAGTTTCGTCGTTTAAGACGGTTTCGATTTTTGGTATTTCTTGATAGGTACCAGCCTCACGGATGGTTTCGGATGGATTATTTGGATCGGAAACTAAATTATATTTTCCGGATGGAATAACCCAAGTTAAACAGGCCATCATTGCAATGATGCCGAACAAAACTGCAAAGGCGGAAAGCATTTTTATATGCTTGCGATTGCGTTTTGCATTTTTTGGTTTGTCTGCCGGAGCCTTTGTGTCTTCGGCGGTTGGTTTGTCGACCATATTTGTTCCCTTCTATAGAACTAATTAAATTATTAATAGTACTTATGGTTTAAGTATAGCATATAAAATAAATCCCAGTTACGGGATTTATTTTACTGAAGGTCCCCTAGATTATAGGGTCAAGTCCATGACGGCTTCGATAGTGTAAACACGGTTCTCGGCCTGATCAAAGACTACGCTATTTTTACTGTAGAAGACTTCATCGGTAACTTCCATGGCGTCAAGATTGTATTTCTCAAGAATTTCTTTACCAATCTTGGTGTTTTTGTCGTGGATGGCTGGGAGACAGTGAAGGAAGATGGTGTTATTCTTGCGGGTAGCAAGCATGAGGTCGCGATTAACCTGATAGGCCTTCAAGAGGTTAATGCGTTCTTCAAACTTATCTTCCTCACCCATGGAAACCCAAACGTCGGTGTAGATAGCATCGGCATCAGCGACAGCTTCGTATGGATTTTCGAGTACGCGGATAGTTGCACCAGTTTGATATTGTTTTGCAAGAGCGCGACACTCTTCAACGAGTTCTGGATCTGGGAAGAGTTCTTTTGGGGTGCCAATAGAAAAATGTAGACCGAGAAGGCTGGAGGCAATCATCAAAGTGTTTGCTACGTTATTGCGACCATCACCAACATAGGCAAGATAAGTGCCGCGGAGGCTGCCAACGTGTTCTTTGATGGTGAGCATATCGGCAAGACCCTGGGTTGGGTGGAATTTATCAGTGAGACCATTCCAGACTGGTACGCCTGCATACTTTGCGAGTTCCTCAACAGTTTCGTGAGCGAAACCGCGGAATTCGATGCCGTCAAACATACGTCCAAGCACGAGTGCGGTATCACGGACTGATTCTTTTTTGCCGAGTTGAATGTCGTCTTTACCGAGGAATTCAGCATGCATACCGAGATCGCGGGCGCCAGTGACGAAAGCACAGCGGGTTCTGGTTGAGTTTTTCTCAAAAAGAAGCGCAATAGTTTTACCTTCGTGGTTACGATTAGGTACACCAGTTAGTTTATTGTTTTTAAGTTGCTTGGCGGTTTCAAGCATGGTTTGAACTTCGCGTGGGGTGAAGTCCTTTAGGGTTAGGAATGAACGTCCTTTAAGATTTAACATTAGATCTCCTCTCTAAAAATTGGCATTGACATACAACGTGGACCGCCGCGTCCGCGTCCGAGCTCGGCACCAGAAATTTCGATAACTTTGAGGCCGGCTTTGCGAAGAGCTTCGTTGGTGACATAGTTACGATCGTAAGTGATAACGACACCTGGCGCAATGGCGAGAGTGTTTGAACCATCATTCCATTGTTCCCTGGCGGCTGCGATTGGATCACCGTTGCCACACTGAATTAGTTGAATTTCGTGTAAGCCGAGAACCTCTTGTAAGGTTTCTTTAAGACTGCGACGGTGTTTGATCTCATATCCAACATGAGTATTGGCTTTTTCAAGCAGATAGATATCGAGTTCCCCTTCACCGGTGAGGATTTCTGGATGAACTGAGAATTTATCGTGGTCAATCATGGTGAAAACCGTATCAAGATGCATAAAGGCACGCTTACTTGGGATCTTTAATGCCATAACGCGAGTAAAGTTTGAACCATGGAATAATTTTGAGGCAATACGTTCGATGGCTTCAACTTCGGTACGTTCAGAAATACCAATAGCCAAGGTGTCTTTACTTAGTACTAATTCATCACCACCTTCAACTGAGAAGCGGTTGTTGCGATCGTACCAAACCGGAATATTATATTTCATGAAACGTGGATGGTATTTGATGATGTATTCCATGAATAGGGATTCACGTCGGCGAGCTGGCCAGTGCATCTTGTTGATGGTAAGACCATTGCCGATTGAGGCTGCCGGGTCCCTAGTGAAGTAAAGGTTTGGCATTGGATCAAGATAGAATGGATAGTCGTCAATCATGAAGTGATGAAGCTGCTTGTTGGCTGGCTCCATAACCTCTACGTCGCTCTTTTTGATGCCTGCCATAACTTTACGAACCATCTGGAGAGGTTCAAGGCTCTGGAGATAGTTGACGATGGCGTAGGTTGAATAGGAATCTTCCTGTTTTGAAGCACGTACCATTTCCATGATGAATTTTTCACGAATTTCTTGAGTTGCAAGCGCTTCGGCGGCTAGCTTGTCGAGGTAAAGTACCTCAACGCCGTTCTCGCGTAAAACATTAGCAAAAGCGTCATGTTCTTGTTGAGCGACCTTTAAATAAGGCACATCATCGAATAACATGCGTGCCATGTAATCTGGAGTGAGGGCCTCGAGCTCTGCACCTGGGCGATGCAAGAGAACGGTTTTAAGGCGCCCAATCTCAGAATTGACTTGAATTGGTGGTTCCATTATTGTCTCCGTTTATTTGATGGACTTTTACATTTTTATTATAGCATAAGCGAGAATAAGTGTTGGCGGTGAAAAACGTATGGAATTTTAAGCTGGAAAAAGAATCTAAAAATAACGAGCCGCTAAGACTCGTTATTTTATAGTGTAATAGATTGTTGGTGTTAGCTTTTTTAGCTAATCTTTTTAACTTGGAGAGCGTCGAGTTCGACTGGCGTTTCGCGGCCAAACATGGAGACCATGACTTTGAGCTTGCCTTTAGTGGAATCGATTTCAGCGATCGTGCCTTCAAAGCCCTTGAAAGGACCGTCGGTGATGGAGACAACTTCATTGAGTGCATAATTGACGGAGTATTTTGGATCTTCGACACCCATACGCTTCTTGATTTTAGCGATTTCTTTTTCGGAAACTGGGGTTGGTTGAGTACCTGTGCCGACAAAGCCGGTGACGCCTGGGGTATTTCTAATGATGTACCAAGTTTCATCAGAGAGGCGCATCTGAACGAGGACATAACCTTGGAAGATCTTGCGGTCAACGATTTTACGTTTACCGTTCTTAATCTCGATTTGCTTTTCCTTTGGTACGATGGCGTCAAGGATTTTATCCTGGAATTCAGGACGGTCAAGACGCTGTTTGATTGATTCGGCGACTTTGTCTTCATAGCCGCTGTAAGTGCTGATGGTGTACCATGCGAGTGTGTCGTCGTAACGGTTTACTGCCATAATTTTCTCCTATTTCCCTATTTCAATAGATTATTAAATAATAAAGTGAAACCTGCGTCAAGTAGCATGATAACTACGCTGAAGAGGACTGTGTAAATAATGACGGCGGAAACAAGTTTCCAGGTCATTTTGCGGTTTGGCCAGCGAACTTGGCGAAGTTCTTGCCAGGAGGCATGGATGTAACTACCGATTTTGCGGAATGGAGCAGTGAGAATACGGAGAACCTTTGGTAGAGGCTTCTTGCTAGCTTTTTTGGCTAATTTTTGCTGCTTTTTAAGTTGCTTTTTTTCGTATTTCTGCTGCGCCTTTTCTAACTTGGTAAGTTTTTTTATTGGCTGCTTTGAAATAGCGGTTTTTGTCTCTTGATGAATCTTGGTTGGCTGATTTTGTTCTTCGGTTTTACCCTTGGAATCGCCAGCTTTGATGCGAGTGATATTTGCCATTTGCTCCTTCCATAAAAAATAGTCTGATACCAGACTGTCAATAGCAGTATAGCGAGGATTTTGGTTTTTGTAAAGAGATTTTTAAAATATAGGGTTCATTTTTTGAAAAATATGATATGATAGAGATACCAAAGAATGGGGATTCGCCAAGTGGTAAGGCAGTGGGTTCTGGTCCCACCATTCGGGGGTTCGAATCCCTCATCCCCAGCCAAATGGAATTTTCTCTAAATCCACCGTGGAATCACATGGTGGATTTAAGTTTATTAATCAATTTATTTATGCTCATTCCCCAGTTTTTAATGCATTTTTTCAACTTCTTATAATACACTATTTAATAATATGAGTTGTTTAGTGTTATTTTATTAGAAGACTGCGATATAATAGACATATGAATAATGTAAATATATTACTTACGGAAGCTAATGGCAATCTCTCTAATGCTAGAGAAATGATCATTAACGCTATTAAAACTGCTGAAGAATACGTATTTCCAAAGCTTAAAATAGATTGGGACATTGATTTACTGGTAACCAATCGTTTACTTGATATTGTCATCCCAGAAGACGGGGTTGGCGGATACACTAGGACTGCTGATTTTATTGAATTTGCTATCAATGAGGAAAAAGCAACTGAGAACTTGATTTCTGAAATGATAGCCCATGAACTTTGTCATGCCGCTCGCTGGGGCAAGAATGATGAGCGGATTATTACGTTGTTCGACGGCATGATTAGCGAGGGTATTGCAACTCATCTAGAAGCTGAGTTTGTCAAAGACCGAGAAGAAAAAACAGTCTTTATTAAAACTATCCTTGAGCGATCTGATAACGAAAATAAAAAGATCCTCGAAGAGCTTCGCGATCAGTTAGATTCCAATTGTTACGATTACTATACTATATTCTTCAATGGCAACGATAAACTTCCACGTTGGTCGGGTTATTCACTTGGATATTATCTAGTTAAAAAATATCTTGAAAAAACTAATAAGAAAATCGAAGACGCTTTCACTGACAAATACGCGGACTTTAAGATTACTTTATAAAAGAAAAAGCACGGATAAAAACCCGTGCTTTTTGTTGAACTTTAGCCTTTAGGCGAAGTAATGTGGCATTCTCAAGCTGTTCGGATCGAAAACAATAGAGTTCTGAATGACCGGATGCATATAATGTGCCGAATCGAACCCGAAGTTGATAGGTACAAGCCAAGGACTGAATACGCGGATGACCTTAATATCCGATTTTCTATCGGACAGGTCCACTGTTACAAGTTGTAGGTGTTCACTATAGAACCGATCAAGGTTCTCTATTGCCATGCTCTCCCGAATGTGACCATCGGAGATCACATTTTTCCAAAGCCAATGAAGCTTGTCGGCATTTTCCTTGATGTAGTAGACCTTTCCGTGATCTACTGGCGTAGAAACCCTAAACGGATCTATTGGTGTCATATCTGGATAACGCAAGGTTAATAGAAGATTGTATTCCGCTTCCTGTGCAGACTTCAGAATCGCATCACCTATGGATCTCTTATCAATCGTAGCCGCCGCTCCACTTACGAAACATGGATATTCATCGCCGACAATTACAGTTTCAAAGACCATTCCGAAGGCGCTTGGAATTTGAAGAACGATCAATTGACGTTTTTGCTTCAAGAAGTGAGCAATGCGTTTTCTAATATGAACCGGGAGAATCCTTTCATCGACTCGATGCGGAGATTCTTGGGAAAACCAGTTACACATCAACGCGTCGCGTTCAATTAGTTCGATGACGGCTCGTCTCTTGGCTTCGTCAAAGTCAAAATGAGCCGCAATGCCAGACGAATTACCATAGTAGATGCGGTTTTCGTCATTTTTCTGGCCGTAATAAACTAAATCTGACGGAATGTAGATTTCAGAGCCGTCATAATTAGTCCCCAAAGTCCAGTTAATAACAAGATCGTTCGTGAAGAACTTTACTCCGCATTTTTTGGCTTGTTCTTCCGTGAGCGGAAAATACACTCTAGGATCGAGCCACTTACCCGGTACTTGGCTTGCACAGCCTCGGAAATCCACTCGTACCTGACTAGATTGGTAGCGTTCATAGCCCTCAATAGTCGCCTTGAAAACGGCATCCACATAAGATGGGCTAGTCGCTCCGGCATATTGAATGTTGCCATTTTCATCTAGATAAGTAGTTGTAGCTCCGAAGAATGAACCATCGCCATCAAATACGCGCGTCCACACGTTTTTAACTGGACGATCTGTACCAACATGCCATTCGACGAAACGAATCTTATTTAACTGATCCGTCTTAAAATCTCCTGGATAACCTACCGGAATTACAAGTATTGGCCAAATATTGCCATAGAGCTCGAGCTCTTGCTTCAATGGTTTATCCTGAACTCCGCCCATCTCGCAAGCGCCAAGGCCTTGCTCAGCACAATAGAGACTAATGTTTTCGGCGACGTGACCTGCTTCGATCAGTGTCAAACGATAGCCACGATTGGCATACTTATATGGCTGACGCTCGAGATCCGCCGCAATAACGATCTGCACAGAAGAACCAAAGGGCATTTCTTCTTGGTTAAAACAGTATTTCAGTTGCTCGATATCAACCTCATCACTAAAACAGATGAGACGATTTTGCTCAGCGTCATATTCGTAGTAGCCAGATTCAAGTCCATCTTGTGGGCTCTCGATTAGTACATAAATTCTAAGCGGATAGAGTGCTCCGCCACTCGGTACTGAATGATCAGAAATCGAGTAGGCGAAGTGGCAAATGCTACCGATTTGACTGACCGTCATCTTCCTCTCTGAAAAAGAGCGACAAGAGCGTCGATTTTTTCTAATTGAGAATAGAGTCGAAGATGTGTCGCAATCAAACTGGATAACCTTACCTGACTTAACCGGTAACCTTTTACTTTTAGTGTAGGCTTCGATCTCATCTTGAGTAAGATCCGAGTTGGTGGCGGACGGATAGTTACTGATACGGTGAAAATGCATGAACTGATGCCTTGAATCAATGACAAGCTCCATATCCTCTAGTTCAACGAGAATTTCCATTACTTCATCTTTGGACAAACCAGAAGATTTAATGATGGAGGAAACGTTTGTATATCCATTGCAAAGGCTCAAGATCTTCCAAACTTTACCAGCCATATCATGGCCGATATCAATCTGGTTCTCTCGGTGGAGGAATCTTATTCCTCCTTCATATGGGACTACTGGGGTTACTAAGATTGGGGTAAAATTGATGTCCATCTAAAACACCTTCCTTTCTAAAGGCTAAAGTTTTTAAGGTCCCAGAGATAATTCTCTATTATATTATAACATTTTATAGAGTTTTAAACAAGAAAGAGGCCCGGAATTTAGGTTCCGGGCCAGAGGCGAATGTTTGGTATGTGTGAGACCAAACATTCTTGTATCTCTTATGTTTTGTGAGCGGTGAAATTACTTTCCGCCACCGCCGCAGCCACCACCGCCGCCTCCGTTACAACCGGAACCGCCGCCGCAAGAGCCGCCACTGCCACCGCAGCCACCGCCACAACCAGAGCCGCATCCGGCTCCACCGCAGCCACCGCTACTGTAGTATCCGGCTCCACCGCCGCCACCGCAGGATCCGATTCCACCGCAGCTACAGCTAGCGCTACCGCCACCGCTAGCGCAGCATGCGCTACAACTAGAGCCGCATCCGTTTCCGCCGCAGTTACCAGCTACAGCAACATTCACATCGTAAGGTGTACGCTTGACGTCAAGAAGTTTCTTCATAACGAGTCACCATCCTTTCCTAGAACGATAAGTGTGTATGGACAACAAAACAGCTCGTCGCACTCCAGAGGAGCCACACATATGCGACAAACTGAGATGTTTTGCCAACATAAGATAATACATACAAATGTCCAACGATTATAATCGTTAATTTTGATTTTATCACATTTTACCAATCGTGTATATAAAAATAGCTAGATCCCTAGCCAAAAGTGCGATTTTAGTTCAGCTTCTCATGTGTATGTATATGTAAATCCAGATATCGACATAGAGGAAGAAGCTGATTATGAAAATGGTGATAAAACTGTTGCCGATATCTTTTCAAATATCGTTGGTAAGAAAATAAAGGATTTTCATATTCAAACTACTGATAGCGTAGATAGACTTAGAAATAATATTGGATTTGAAGATGGGGATTTTAATGAAAATCAAGATTACTTTATTACTCGTTTCGATATTATTTTTGAGGAGGACGACCGCATATGCTTTGAAAATAGTATAGATTTTACTTTAATTCATTATGACGACATTGCCTAGAAAATGAAAGCTTTTTGTATTTTTGATAAGAATCTATTTCTATTTTTTTTAAGATTGCAGAGTTTTGCGATTTTTTGAAGAGATTGTAGTTTACTTTTTAGACTATCTGCGAGCTCATATTCTTCAATGTTTTTGAGAAATTCTGGTGAGATAGTTTTCAAAATATGAGTGAGATTTTTTGGCTGCGGGAAATAACGGTTATTTGTTGCAAGAATTAATTCAGTCGCGTTTTGGATCACAAAGTGGGCATCAAAATAGAAAGCTGCAACGTCATCACGTTTAAAATCTTTAGTGGCTTTTTCAAGATAATCAGTGATTGAATATTTCCACATTTTTACATCTTCTGCAGTGTAACTGACCGGAGTTTTGACGACTTCCTTGGCAAGATGAATGAGACTGCTGACTTGACTTTCGGATTCACTCTTTAAGATTTTTGCGGTTGCGAGCATGGTTGAGACATTACGATTTAGAAGTTTTCCGGACTCGTCTTCTATGTAGGTTTTTAGGTCATTAAAATTATCGGTTTGAATTTCGACCTTAATATTATCAATGGTTAGGTCGATTCTTCCGTCTGATAGATTGTTGCCTATAAAATAGAGATCAATATCGGATTCTTCAGTCCAACCTGGATTTAAGGTAGAACCGAATAACAAGACCGTGTCTATCTCAGGGTATTTTTGAGAAATTTTATTTAGAATATTTTCGATGATGGGATTTTGCATAAAAACGGTTCTTTGTTTGATAAGTATTTAAGATTTTATAGGTAGGTTAATCCTAGTAGTCTCGCCAGCCTTTATGTCCGTAACAAGGATTGGCTTTGCCTCTAGCGGACGGGTTTCCTGTAACATAGGTGCCGTCGTTGCAATATCCACTAACAACAGTATTAGTGCCGGTGCTAGGTGAATAGCTATCAGAGCGATTTGGTGTGCTTGATCCACCGGAGTATGCTGGAGTTTGAGTGTATTTTGGTGTTTGCTGCTGGCTAGCGCGCCTTCTTTCTTCCGCCGCGGCACGTTCTCTAGCTACTTTTGCAGCGCGTTCTTTAGCTTCTTCTGCAGCACGTTCTCTGGCTTCTTCGGCAGCCTTTCTTTCAGCTTCGGCTTTTTTCTCTGCTTCAATTTTTTCTTGAAGAGCCTTGCGGTCTGCCTCTTGCTTCTTCCATTCAATATTTCTATCACCAATAAGCTTGAGGTCCTCCTCGGTGAGTTTATAACGAATATGAACGGTTTTCTCGATCATAGTCCGACTTAAATAGGTGTTGTAGAGAGAAAAGGTGATAGATGTTTCGAGATTAGTATTTTTTACTTTTTCTTCGTCATAGTTTTCTGTAGTATAGAGTGACTGATCAATAGTGTAGTCTGATATTTCTTTCGCAAAATGGTTATCTTTAGTATTTATATCTGAATATCCAACTCGTAATTCGGTCTTATCGTATTTTGAATAGGTACTATCAATCTTCTGGGCAGGACATTTGATGGAGCTAGTCTTCTCATCCAAAGTCGCATTACAATTAAAAACATGCTCTTCTGGAATATTTATGGCATAAATTCGATGTTCTTCTATTGATGTATTTACTAGTTTGATAATCCCTTGAATTATGAACATAGCGAGAAAAACTAGAATTAATATTGGAATACAAAGCAGCTTGGTCTGGCTAGTTTGCTTTATTGGATCTTGTTGTATTTTAGTTATAGGTTGTTCGCTCATTTAATTTCTCTTTTAATCTAAAACTATTTGATCAGATTCTTAAGTCCGCCGGCGAGGTCGGTTGGAAGAAGAATAACAGTTTTCTGGGATGGGTCAGTGCTAATCTTTTCAAGGGTTTGTAGGGTACGGATATTGAGACCACCAGGAGTTTTGGCGAGCAGTTCGGCGGCTTCGGCGACAGCGGCGGCGGAAGCTTTTTCACCTTCGGCTGAAATAATGGCAGCACGACGTTCACGTTCGGCTTCGGCTTGTTTCGCCATGGCGCGTTTCATGTCAGAAGGAAGTTCGATGTTTTGCAGCTTAACACTCTCAATATCGATTCCCCATTTATCAGTCTGTGCATCAACGATTTCCTTGATTTTTCTAGAAATTTCGTCACGTTTTGAGAGTAATTCATCAAGATCGAAGTTACCAGTGACGTCACGTAGTGCGGTTTGGGCAAAAGTAGAAGTGGCATAGGCGTAATTAGTGGTTTCAAAAACGGCTTTTTTAGCGTCAATTACGCGGAAGTAAACAACGGCATCGACATTAACGGTAACGTTATCCTTGGTGATCACTTCTTGTTTTGGAACGTCCATCGGTGTGGTGCGAACGTCAACATTTCGCATGGTGTCGATGTATGGAATAATGACGTGGAGTCCAGGATCGAGGATTTTGCGGAAGCGACCAAGGCGTTGAACAACGCCGCGCTCGTATTGATTAATAATGCGAATACCTGGAATGACAACCATAAGAAAAAATAATACTAATACTAAAATACCTATTCCCATAAGACTCCTTATTTAATATCTTCATAGTATCAAATTTCCCTAAAAAAGCTAGGGGGAGTAAAATAAGGGTGAGGTAAAATATGAATAACGTTACAAATAGCAATAGCAAATGTAATAGTAATAGCGATAGTAGTAACAGTAATAGTGATAGCCTGATTGAAAAATTTAGTGATTTTGCAAAAATCAAAGACGCTTTGGTTGCCGATGAAAGAAATAGTGAGTATACAAAACGCGGGGTGATGCCGATATATCAAGTAGATACGGCGGCGCGGATTTTGATTATTGGACAGGCGCCGGGGGCGAAAGTGGAAGAAAATGGTATTCCGTTCATGGATAAATCTGGTGAGAAATTGCGCGACTGGGTGGGAGTGGACGAGGCAACTTTTTATTCGAAGAAAATTGCAATTATGCCGATGGATTTTTATTTTCCTGGAAAAGGTAAGACTGGAGATTTGCCACCTCGTAAATTTATTGCTGAAGAGTACCATGAAAAACTACTGGCCTTGATGCCAAATGTGAAATTAATAATTTTGATTGGTGAATACGCGATTAAATATTATTTGAAGGATACGAAAAAAGAAAATTTAACGGAAACGGTGAGGTGCTTTCAGGAATATCTACCAAAATATTTTCCGATTGTGCATCCTAGTCCATTGAATTTTCGTTGGCAGGCAAAGAATCCTTGGTTTCTTAAAGACGTGGTGCCGGTTTTAAGAAAAAAAGTTAGTGAGATTCTTGGCTAGAATGACTATTTTGGAGTAAAGGATTATTTGGGAAATAGAGTTTCTGATCTTTTATCTCATCTGGAAGATAGCTAACGTCGTGATGGAAGCCAGCTTCCCATTTATATCCTTTGGCGTAGCCGAGATCTTCCATGAGTTTGGTTGGCGCATTACGGATACCGAGCGGGATCGGGAGGTTGCGAGTTTTTGCGGCTAATTCTTTGGCGCGATTCCAGGCGTCATAACTACTTCTGTCTTTCTTTGACTTAGCAAGAGCTACGGCAATGTGGGATAGGATAATTCCACTTTCTGGCATGCCAATACGCTCAACAGCCTGAAAAGCAGAGACGGCAAGTCCAAGGGCGCCGTTGCCGGCGAGTCCAATGTCTTCAGAGGCAAAAATCACCATGCGGCGGGCGATGAACTTAGGGTCTTCCCCGCCTTCTAGCATGCGAGCGAGATAATATAGTGTAGCATCCACGTCGCTGCCGCGCATGGATTTAATAAAGGCAGAGATGGTGTCGTAATGATAGTCGCCATCCTTGTCGTAATTAATAATCTTTTTGCCAACTGCCTCAAGGACAAGTTCTGGGGTAATTTTTTTACCGAGAGATAAGGAAATTTCAAGGTCGCCTAGAGCGGAGCGTGCGTCGCCATTTGATAGGTCAGCGATCAGTTCGATGGCTTCTTTGGAAATCCTAGCCTCAGCTTTTTCGGACTCCACCGCGCGATGGAGAATTTTTAAAATTGCAGCTTTATCTAGGGATTTTAGGACAACAACACGAGATCTTGAGATGAGGGCCGGGATTACCTCGAAGCTAGGATTCTCCGTGGTGGCACCAATGAGGGTAATGAGGCCAGATTCAACATGAGGCAAGAAGGCATCCTGCTGGGCCTTATTGAATCGATGAATCTCATCCACAAAGAGTAGGGTGCGGATTTTGAGATTCCAGTTTTGCCTGGCACGCTCAACCACAGCTTCGACGTCGCTTTTATGAGCGGTGACGGCGGATAGTTCGATAAAATCGGCATCGAGCTCTTTTGCAAGAATGCGAGCTAAGGTAGTTTTGCCAGTCCCCGGAGGGCCCCAAAAAATAAGATTGACTGGCTCCTTCTTTTTGACGATTTCAGTGAGAATTTTACCATCGCCAACGATGTTATTTTGCCCGATCACCTCTTCTAGATTTGAAGGGCGCATGCGCTCGGCGAGAGGTTGTCTCTTAATATTGAAATCATCCATGATTCTATTTTACAGCAGATTTCGATTCTTCAATAAAAGCGCCGGATTGACGATTCCAAAGTTTCTTATACTGTCCATCTTTTAGCTTAAGCAGTTCATCGTGAGAACCTTGCTCAATAATTTTGCCGTTGTCTAGTACCACGATACGGTCGAG
>JABCPR020000020.1 GCA_013332965.2 Candidatus Saccharimonadota bacterium
CCTTCGAAATAATCAAAATATGGTTTATGGCGATATGGGCTAGACCAAATCTGGATACGATTGCCTGACCTTTTAGCCACAGCGACATGGCCATAATTACCAGTTCCGCCAGTCCACCAGATAGGTACAAAGCAGCCATCTGGAAGGTTTCTGTCTTGGTGTTTAGTGTTGTTCCAGTTCCATGCAATTTGAGCAGTAGCTGCGAACGGAGCAACATTAAATGTCTTCTGTGCGACAGCTAAACACCATAAGAACCAGTCTAATAGCGGTTTGCCTTGGTAATTGACGACTAACTTCTTGTCATCTAGGTTAGGGAAGATTATTTGCTTAAAGCTCATTTTAGCTCCTTCCTAATAAAGGCTACAATAATTCCAATTATAATTGCCGCTACGAACCAGAATCGAAAAACTAAAACCCAGAAGCCCAGTGATATGACTAATAGGACTAGCCACACTATGAGTTTGTTCCAGTCAATTTTCTTCATGTCTTTTTCCTTAATAAAAAACGACTACGCTTGAGGAACGTAGTCGTAGATTTGCTTTGATTATAACATAGCCGAAGCTAGAAAGATGAGTTTGCTACTTCGTCCAGAAAGTTGCAAACTGGAGTAGCTATAAGCATTATAACATATTAATCCACGCAGAAATCAACAACCACACACCACGAACTACATTTGCGAAGTTCCGCTCCAATCTGTGTGAGTATCTGCCTATTATCGCCATTAATGACGAAGCCACCCGACCAGTTAGTATCGTTACTGTTATATAGCCACGGGATGGTACGCCAGTTATTGCCAGAACTTTTATGCTGGGCGGTCATTGTGGCAGATATGATCTGCGTGAAAGACTGGAACGGAATAGTGGAAGGGATATCGTCATTACCAATTATTATCCTGCGGTATACAACCTTACCATTATCAAGAACCCCATAAGGAGTCGCTGTTGCTGAAAATTTTACTAATACTGGCCCCTGAATCTTATTAGCTGGTATAGTATCTCTTTCTGTTAAGACTCTTTCTTCATTATTGTAAAGCTTCTTGGTCTTAGTCGAAATTCTAAATATAGGGATACCAACATCAATCTCGACATAAACCTTAACACTAGATAGTTTATCTATAACTTCAAATTCAAGTGTGTGCTTTAAAGTGTTATCAAGAGCGATATGAAAGTCCGGCACTCTCAATATCATGTCTGAACCAATGGTAAATGGTACGTTTTGCGCAGGACCAAAATCAGAACCCATACTAGATTTACTACGACATTTTAGGCTTAATACACCATTTTTCTCAATACTACCAATTTTAAGTGATGTAATATTGCCGCTAATTTTTACAATAGTCTCATTTTCGAAATTACCCTTACGACCAGCAGAAACATTTAGAGTTGGTCTTGAATACGGAATTACAGCAATATTTTTGGTCTTAGTAGTAGTAAATTCGCGAGAATCTATCGCTGACACGCTTACTATCTGATTAGTGCTGGCATTCACAGCCCCAATGTCAATTTGTACGTCAGAAGTTGCCGAGTAGTTTTTCGTAACAGAGATGCCAAAAGCAGAGGCTAAGTACTTAGTCATCGTTGCATATTTTTTAGCTTCAGCCTTTTTCTCTTTAGCGATCTTCACAGATAATCGAGATTGACCTTGAATAAATACCTGATCGTTGCCAGTAATGGCTTTTGTCGTTCCGTTTGAATCAAAATATGTAAAGTCAGTAAAAGTAGGCTCAACATCCACTAGATGTACATTATAATGACAGGTTTTACTTCCAGTTAAATTACCATTTAAGAACGTATCAACCTTGATCTGACCTGAATATGCCTTTTTTGAAGTAGCAATCTTGTAAATATCTTCTGCTACTAGATCCGTATTGAATTGACAGTTAGCGCTTACGTTTTCAGCGATTTTATATGTTTTATCTCCATATAAGAAGTAGACGGTGTGTCTAAAAGCGCCGTTTACGGCATTCATATGAACTGTAATCGTCTCGCCGAGGTTAAAGTCCGGTGTATTATTCGGGAAGGTTTTAATGGAAGGCTGAGAGGCTCTTGGAATAGTAGGTAGGTTCCAGCTAGCCTTGCCAAACGAATTATAGCCAGCCTTATAGATTGCACCATCCGCATAGGCTTCAAACCAACCAGTGCCATCAGCGTTATGTCCAATCCATTTATCACCTTGGACTAGGATAGTTCCATTGGAAAGATTATGCGCCCCAGTACTCCAAGTCTGACCTGCCACGTTAGCATAAGCTTTGAATAGTTTAACCCAAGCAGATGGAGCTGTGCCGCCAGTTCCAAAGAGCTTAAAACCGACTCTAGAGCGATTACTAGCGATATCTTGCTCGATCAGCCACCACTCGAACCTAAGACGATTAGGATAACCAGCACCACCAGTGTTTCTCGTCTCAAAGTTGCCATTGTTCATTTTTTGCCTCCTAACCTACAAAGTTCCATCCAGCCATATCACCATCTTTTACTGGGATAATTTTAATGGGATCCATAGAAATTTCTTTTCTAGCACTCAACTTAGATGTTTCAGTCACGTCACGATTTAGCTTAAAAACCTCCTCATCCGTACCAGTAATATTAGAGTGACCACTCATCCCTAGAGGCGTGATTTGAACATAATCTCCAGAATAGACACTTGAAGAAACCATCATACCTTGGTCGTTTACTGCTACCTGTGTATTGAGGATTTCACCGTTCGCTTGCACCCAAGGGATTGACTGATCGCCCATATTAACCATTAAGTCAGTAATTAAGAACTGCTCACAGTTATTGCTGGTCGATACCGTAATATCAAGGTAGTTCATGCTAGGGTCAAGGTTGGTTAAATCATAATTTTGCCACACAATCTCTTTACCCTCTGGGATTGTAATCACAAAGCTATCAATAGTATTGCTTAATTTAATTGTAGCGGTACCAATAGCGCCTTTTTTGCATTTGAATGATAGAGAATAAGGGATTTTACCACTAGACGCCACATTGAGCCTCTGAGTAATGCTAGCGCCCTTTTTAAGTTCAATCGCATTACCAGAAATCGCTCCATAAGACCTAGATTCTGGGCTTGTGTAGCTCTTAACTTCACCAGCACTATTTTTAGACCACTCCACTAGTGTTCCGTCTTGATTTTTAGCGTAACCCACGGAGTTC
>JABCPR020000021.1 GCA_013332965.2 Candidatus Saccharimonadota bacterium
CCGAAAATAGCCGGCTAGAAAAAATAACCGACTATTTCTAGCTATGATTCTTTAATGCCTTGATCTTTAGGGTCTTGATCCTTGGATTCTTAATCTTTGGAGACTTAATCTTTAGAGCCTTGATAGCGTCCCTGCAATTTGGCTTTGCGGATTTTTAAAATATCCTTGAACATGCGCCAGGAATCCTTGACGATATTGACGCGGTCGGTGGCGAAATGCTGCCAGCGGATTGGCACTTCTTTTGCCTTAAGTCCGAGTTGTTTTGCAATTACAAACAATTCGACATCGAAAGCTCCCGTGAAAGCACCAGCCTCGTTAGTTCGCTCTGGATTATAGACATAAAGTTGATCAAAAATCACGCTTGCTTTTTCATTGAAGAGCTTGAAGCCACACTGTGTATCACGAATCTTGAGACCGGTGAGAGAACGGGTGATCAAATTAAAGGTATCACCGATAAATTTGCGGTACCACTTAGCGTGGACCGATTTAGTATCGATTTTGCGCGAGCCAAAGATAATATCAAAAGAATCCTGGTATTTTAATAGCTTCCTGACCTCAGAAATTGGTGTACTCTGATCAAAGTCGGTAAAGAGTCGCCACGCTCCGCGCGCTTGCTTCATGCCAGCACAAACCGTGGCCGCCTTGCCACCATGCTGATTTTTCAATACGATTAATTCCCCATTCTGGAGGCGTGTTTGCCAGGCGTCACGGTAATCGGATAGCAATTTCACGGTCTCATCAGTGGAGCCGTCATCAGAAAAAATGACCTCATACGCGTATCCTTGTTGTTCAAGAAACGGTAGGAGGTCTTTTAGGCAGCCACGTTGAAAATTTTTAGCTTCATTATATGAAGGGATAATAACAGATAAGAAGATTTTGTTGTGGTCGTTCTTCACGTTTTAATAAAATAGTTGTTTAAGTTAATGCGTTTGAGTTTTGGAGGCACCGACCGGAATTGAACCGGTGTACACGGTTTTGCAGACCGCTGCGTAACCACTCCGCCACAGTGCCATGGTTTAATTTTAGCATAGAAAGAAATAAAAAAATACACCTTGCGGGTGTATTTTTAATTACTCTGTAATTTTGGGTAGAATTTCTTATCCCTAGATCTGCAGTAAAGATGCAAGCAATCTAGCCAAATTACTTCACACTCCACCCTTTGAACTTCGGCGTCTCTCAACTTCGCCCAAGTTCTATATATAGTTTAGCATGAGTGGATTATTCGTCAACCTTGTTTTTAATGAATATTATGTCTTAATAGTTGTATTTTATAAGTTGCAATATTTATGTTTAATGTTTTGATATTTAGAGTAGTTTGTTCGGATTCTGAAAATAGTGTTCGGTTTTGGATTTTTGTTCGGTTTTACAGAGGTAGTATTTGGAGTACCTATAGAATAGATACACAAAAAAAGATGGTCTTGGCCATCTTTTTTACTTATTTTTTTCTATCCTTTTCTGAAATAATGAGCTGTTTATAATCATGCTCAGGATTATAAATTTTTAGGCAAACCGAATAGTTTCTTTTTCGCCGGTAACTACCTGTTTAAATTCAACACTACGGCTTTCAGCCTCGTTTTCGCCGATAACACCGACATACTTTGCGTTTTTGCTAGCATATTTCATCTTGTCCCCCAGCTTTTTGTCGGAATAAAGAATATCGACGCTTTTTCCTTCCTTACGAAGGGTCTCTGCGACCTGGCTAGTGAAACCATATTCCGCATCAGAGAGTGGAATCAGGACATAGTCGACTGAAGTAGACTGAAATTCGTCTAGCATCTGATTGCTTTCGAGAATGTAAAATAGACGAGTGAGGCCGATCGAAATACCGACACCCGGGAAGGACTGATCGGTATAGTTACTGGCGAGGTTTTCATAGCGACCGCCAGAACAGATTGAACCAATGCATTTATATTCAGGAAGAATAGTTTCAAATACCGTACCGGTGTAATAATCAAGCCCGCGGATAATCAACATGTCGGCAATGGCAACTCCAGCGAGGCCGTGCTGCTCAAGAGTTTTAAGCACAAAATCGATTTCCTCAACACCAGCTTCAAACTGGGTGTTTTTGATCTCGAGAGCGCGGAGGGCCACTACGGCTGTCTCACGTTCGCCATTGATTTTGATAAAATCGAGAATCTTAGCGATTTTGTCGGCAGAGATCTTCAACTCTTCTAGGGCTAATTTTGTCTGCTCTGCCGTCACCTTTTCGGCGTGATCAATTACATCAAAAATGTCTTTCGAAATCTCCGCAAGATCGAGAGCCTCGAGGAAGCCAGATAGGATTTTGCGGTTACTGATGCGGATAAGCATCTTTGGCTTAATAAAAGTCTTTAGAGCAGCATAAGCCGTCTCTACGACATCAGCATCATAGGCGATAGATAAGGTATTGCGGCCGATCACGTCAACGTCGAGCTGATAGAATTCACGGAAGCGCCCTTTTTGAGAACGCTCACCGCGGAAATTGCGGCCGATCTGGGTGACCTTGAATGGAAAAGTTAGGTCACTTTCGTGTTCAACTACATAGCGAGCGAGAGGCACAGTGTGATCAAAACGTAATGCCTGGTCAGCCTCGTCAGCAGTCTCGGCAGTTTTTACCACCTTGTAGATCTGTTTTTCGGTGTCACCGCCGGCCTTTGCTAAAAGAATATCCGTACGCTCGATGGTTGGAGTCTCAATATACTGATAGCCGTGGAGATGATACATCCTAGCAATCTGGTCTTTGATAGTATTGAAGATGATCTGGGTGTCCGGAAGAAGTTCCTGCATCCCAGAAATTGCGGATGTATTAATTCTTTTCATAATACTTTTATTATAGCACATGTTGTGCTATACTCTTTTAAAGTGGTTCTGTAGCTCAGTTGGTAGAGCAGAGGCCTGAAGAGCCTTGTGTCACTGGTTCAAGTCCAGTCGGAACCACCATTTTTTGTGCAAATTAGACAGAACACCCGGGAGGGGTGTTCTTCTCTATCTAGTGTTACTTTTTGTTAAAAATTGTAAAATATAATGTTTATATATCTAGTGTTATCCAATTATCGGCACTATATTTAGTCTTGATTTCTTCGATTTTAGATCTATCGCCATTCATAGCCGCAAGTGCAGCTTCTCTTGTAACTGCATCACCCTGTAACATGAATGTATTTTTACCAGTAACGTTTATGATGCCTCCCCAAAGTCCAGGATATGACGTAATCCCATCGATTTTAAACTCTTGATATGTATCTACAATATTATCATAATCAATAAAGAAGCACTGTAGAGCATCTGCTTTTTCGTTTACTGAATTACCCATTTTTGTTTCTGGATTGGTAGTGTCGCCGCTTTTTGTGTCGAAAACACCAATGGTGCCGTCCGTGAATTTAACGATATAATCAGGATAAAAGATTGCTTCATCATCAATTTTATTATCTTTATGTTTAATATATGGAACACCAAAGTATTTTGGTTCATTAGTACCGTTCCTATACCACCATTCGACCTTCTTACTCTCATCAAGTGCCTCTTCAAAATTTCGTTCAGTATCCCATTTTGCTCCACTAGTATCGTCTGGACGATAAAATGGTTGCAGTGCGTGTTTCAACGAAGGGTAAGTCTCGTAGTGCTCTCCGAACTCCTGTTCCTCGGGAATTGAGAATGTATTAAGCGTAAGCTCGGTTTCTTTCGTCATCGTCTTGGCAAACTCTTGCTTAGCTTCGTCAATAATACCATTTAGAATACGTTGGTTTTCCTCTGAACATGCAACTATTCTCTGAACTTCATCCTCGTCATCAAAACCATTGTCTGAAAACCATTTATAGAGAGCTTGTTTTAAGATTCTGCTTGAATCATGTGGAGCATAAGGTGAGGATTTCTTCTTAAGCCATATCTGGAATGTCCTTTCGATAAAGGCATTATCGGCCGCAATGTTGAGCTTCTGTCCTTCTTGAAAAGCCTTCGCATCTATTAAGTCTAGGTCCTCAATAGAGATATCAGCTAAAATCGGCACCATTAATTCGTCGGCATAGATTTTTAGTAAAACATCAACCTTTTTTCGCCTCGCCTTTTTGTCATCTTTCTCGATAATTCCAAATTTCTTATCAAACATTTGAAGAAAGATAGGACGGAATGTCTGGTTGAGGCGGTGACGTTGACCAACTACGCGCTGTCTATGAACATTTGGAAGGACAAAGTTATCAATGTCTTTTTTCTTGTGACTAAAACGCATCTTGAAGAATGTCTGTGTATCTTCGTCTTGGCGTAAGGCGAGCTCATTAATATTGGTAAACACGTAAGCTGAGTTTAAAGCTGAATCTTCATAATGCTTGAGCTCTGGCATACGCAAAATCCGACCGACAGTCTGAATCTCGAAGATTACGGATTTAATATCTCGTAGCATAACGAGAATCGCCGCCCTAGGACAATCCCAACCAGTCGCAATTGCCTGTTTGAAGATGAGTACTTCGATTGGCGAATCATTCTTCGTGCACGATTCTTTGACGCTATCTGGATATTTTTCTCCGGCTACCCAAATGCCCAACTTACCATTATCATAAGTAATACCATGCTCTTCCATGAAGTTTTCTACAAGTTCTCTAGTAGTCTGATCGATAGAACTCATCTTATCGACGTTTTCGCTCGGTAGCTGGACGAGAATAAGAGGATTAATGTCAATATTCTGCTCTTTATATTTCTGAGCTAACACCTCTCTTTGTTTGAGTGCGGCTTCAAGAATAACCTTATCCGTCGAACCACCATCGATTACACCGGCGATGTCATTATTGATGATTGTATTGTTCTTAATAAGCCCGCTTTTTACAACATCTTCAAACGAAACTTCGATATAACGGCCAATATTTTTCTCGTAATATCCAGCTTCAAGTGTGATTAATGGAGTTGCAGAGACTTCCATAATTAAATCTGGCTGAATGACCTTATTTACAAGCTTCTGCGAATTTTCGCCAGTATACGTGCGGTGTGCTTCGTCTACGATGAGGACGATTTTGCAACCTTCTGCCCTAGTCTTATCAAGAATTTCTTGCAAATTTCTGCCATCCTCGCCAACACGAACATAAACATTATTAAAAATTTCAATGAGATTACCGTCGTCATCTTTAACCTGCTTGACTTGATACATCTTCTCCCAATTACAGAAGAGAATCGTGTTTGGTTCTAGTGCCTCAGCTGTTATCTCGTTGAGCTCATGCATATTAAAACGGCTATCCTTTAAGTAATTCTGAGATAGTTTTTCATAGCTTTGGTGTGCCAAATCCCCCATGCTCGCCCATACAAATACATAGTCATCACTGAAGTTATCTTCTGATAACTGTTGTAACATGGCGGCAACCATAACCGTCTTACCACTCCCAGTTGGTGATTTAAATATAATCGTTGCGCCTTTATTACCAGCTACTGCCAGTTCTCTAAAACTATTAGTTAACTTTTGTACATATTTCGATTGATAATCTCGAAGATTCATTAATACCTCCTATCTTTGAAGATTTTCTTATAAATTTCAAGAACGCCTTCCGGAATAGGCTGACATTCGTATTTGTGTTTTGTAGTTTTTGTTACTTCGTCAAATCGGCCATTATTATCGTAGCTGAATACATATAGATGAACTGATTTGTCGGTCTCTAACTTCTCAATTTGATCTATATATTTCTCAAGCTCAAAGCGGTCATAGATAATCCCAACTATTTGTCCATTTTCCTCAAAGACCTTAAATAGATCTTCGTCAATTCTCTTATTGAATACCCCCTCACGAACACGGATCATATCCTCACAAGCCGGGGAGAGCTTACGGCGTAATTTGTCCAATGTTTCTTCTTTTTCAATAAAACTAGTCTTAAAATAACGTAGATTAGTAGGAATTCCACTTGAATATTTTGAACCGTCATTCCGCTCGCCTGTTATTACCGTGTTTATGCGTAAATATGTAACTTCTTCCGCAATGTTACTTTCATTATTTGTGCAAATAATAAATCTCCTATTTCCGTTATCTTCACGATTAAGTTCCAACACCGCCTGTCCGGTCGTACCAGATCCGGCAAAAAAATCTAGGACTACAATATCTTTGCTATTTTTAAATGACAAAAGTCCTTTAATTAGTTTTACTGGTTTTGGGTAAGAAAAAGGCAATGCTTTAAAAATATCTTTTATATCATTATTGCCGATTTGTGTCGTTCCGTATTTATTACTCCATAGGGTTTTAAGTGGTGCACTATGGGCTGTATTAGCTGAATATGAAAGACGAGGTGACATTCTTGGTGTCTTGAACAACAGTTGTTCGCCATTTTCTATTCTTTCATAGAGAGTTTCTTGAGTCATCCTAAATGTACCCTCTATTGCAAAATCATTCACATTAGTATTATTCTTAAAGTCAATGTCATCCAACACATCTACCAGTCCATAGTTACCAGCCTTAATATGTTGGTCCCGAAATAGTGCTTTTGCCATCCCGCTTTTTATACATATTTTCCTTTTTGGGTTTCCCCTATTCTGTAGTGGTGCATCGGTCTCGAGGCTTGTTATAATTCCACCATCCAAGCTTAGTAATCCAGTAAGTTTATTCTTTGCATAACATAAAATATATTCTGCCGATGAACGAGAATACTTATTTAAAAATGTTGGGTTTGGGTTCTTTTCCCAGATAAATGTTTCTACAAAATTTTGTTCACCAAAAATCGCATCACATAGTAGCTTTAGTTGTGACTGCTCATTATCGTCGATAGAGATTAAAATAAGACCATCATTCTTAAGTAGTGTCTTAGCTAGCTGCAGACGCTTATTCATAAAGCTAAGCCATTTTGAGTGCCTAAAGGAATCCTCCTTATCTACAATTTTATCATTATATGTAAAGTCTTTACTTCCGGTATTATATGGTGGGTCGATATAAATAATATCGATTTTTCCGGAATGTGTGTAATTTAGCGCTGAAAGAGAATGAAAATTATCGCCTTCAATAATAATATTCGTTGGTTGACCTGGCGATTTAATTATTGCTTTCGAAGCATCCTCATTAAGAACTGGCAGCTTTTCTTTACAGTCCATTGCAACTTTTTCTGGCTTATCTTCCCAAACCAGTCCGAATTTCTTTTGCTTCTTTATGGACTTTATAATCGAAATGAGTTCTTCTCTCGAGCAGTCCTCTAGCTTCTTATCTTGCATCTAAGCCTCATTATCTAGCTTGAACAGCTATACTGGCGACCTATAAAAAGCAGCCATGTACGGCTGTTCAAACTTTTCGCTATCCAGAGCATAGACCTAGATGCTAGTACATGGCTGCACCTTTATGTCTATAAGTCGATACAAAAATACCGACCGTCTCTGGAATTGCGTTATTAATATTGAAAAGTTTGAACGTTTCAATTATATCATGAAACGTAAACTCTTCTTTAATGCTCCAGGTGTTAATCGACTCAAAAAGAAGTTATTGTGGTAGGAATATATTACAACATAAAAGAACTTCTATGGTTTTAGCTCGTTTGTAAATCTAAATTTTCATGTTATAATATATAAGTGTTCTTTTACAGGTATCGGTGCAAAAATACCATTCACAGGAGGGGTAAAATGGAGGAAAAATTAGAAAACACCTTACGCTTTTATATCTTAGCGACACAACTCAAGTATAAGATCAGAAGCGGATGGGACAACACTCACTGGAATATTTCTGGCGAGAGACGCGAGAGTATCGCCGAACATATCTATGGCACCTGTATTTTGGCAATCGCCCTGGATTCTGAATTTAAGACAGATCTTGATCTTGAAAAAGTTATCATGATGTTGGTGCTTCATGAGCTTGGTGAAGTTCTGATCGGAGATATTACGCCTTTTGATAATATCCCAAGAGAACAGAAGATCGAGATAGAGTTTAAGGCAATTCGAGAAGTTCTCGGTGACTTGCAGAAAAATGAGGTGTATTACGATCTTCTGAAGGAGTTTGACCAGAAGAAGACGAAAGAGGCGGTTTTTGCCTACCATTGCGACAAACTTGAGGCTGACATTCAGGCTAAGGTTTATCAAGATATGGGACGTCAACACGCACTCGATGAGCAGGATGACAATGTGGTCTTTCAAAGCTCCAAGGTTCAGGAGATGGCAAGAAACGGCTCAGAAACCGCTTTTGACATCTGGTACGAGTGGGACAAGAGTCTGTATCGAGATGACGAGAATTTCTTAAGTCTTCTGGATTACGTGAGAAGAACTGATACTCAGAAAATCATCTAAGCCATTGCAGACAATGCTACATAATCACAGGTAATACTGATAAAGAACACAATCTACCCGCTTCGGCGGGTTTTTCTTTTGGTTTTTTTGGGTCTTTTTTGGTCTTCTCTTGGTCTTATTTTGGCCTTATTTTAACCTTCTATCTTCCGAGATTTCTAGGAAAAAACTTTTTGATATAATATAAATATAGTTATGGCAAATATTTGCGATTATTTAAGGGAATATGGAGAAAGGAAGATCTCAAAAGAGGCGCCTTTTTCGGAGGCAGACCAATTAATTTTGGCACGCTTCTCGTATTTGCCGTTTACGAAAATCAGTCTGGGAAGGTTTGAAACAATCGGATCCATTGCTAAAAAAATGAGCGTTTTAGCTAGCGAGGATTTCTGCTGGCCGGATGACGAGGAGTATATTAAGCTACTTAGACAAGCAAAGCGTTTTGCAAAAATGCGGGTCAGCCACTTTGTGCGAAATGATGACAAGAACCTTGAGAAACAGTTTTCCGCCATTACCATTCATATGAATTTTCAGCGAGCATATCTGTCATTTTTTGGCACCGATAGCTCGATTACCGGCTGGAAAGAAGATTTTAATATGGCCGTTTTAGATAAAATTCCAGCCCAGATTGAAGCTCTAGAATACTTAAAAAGGATCAGCTGCAGGTTTTTCTGGAAAAAACTATACCTTGGTGGCCATTCGAAGGGTGGAAATATTGCGATTTTTGCAGCCATCCATGCTTCCGATGGGATCCAGGAGAAAATCCAGGCAGTCTATAACTATGATGGTCCGGGAATACGCAAGGATTTAGTCGACCAGGATACTGGACCGGTGCAGGTGCTTGAGAAGATCCATAGTTTTGTCCCACAAGAATCGGTGATTGGACGTTTATTTGAACACCGCGAAGGGCTGACAATAGTTCTTAGTACCGCAAAAAATCTATACCAACATGATATTTATTCCTGGCAGGTGAATGGTAATAAATTTGTGCGCTCCAAAACTACCAAGCGTAGCGATATGATTAATCGTACGATTAATAAATGGATGCAGACGGCTAGTCGGGATGAGATTAAAATTTTTATTAATGGGATGTTTGAGATCTTTGCTTCAGTCGAGCTGAATAATCCGATCGAGCTAATGCGTGAATGGAAGCATTTTGGACCAAAGATTTTAAAAGAATTCATGAACACACCAAAAGAAAAGAAGAAGGTGATTTCTGAGGTTTGGAGAAAACTTGGCGAATCTTTAATTCGCTCCCAGATTGAACAGAATGAGTTGCTAGTAAAATTTAATAAAACTTTCAGACAAAAGAAGAAGTGAAACGATGCGTAATTTCCGTTTAGACCAGAATTTTCTAAGGAGCCCGAAGCTGGCTTTATTCTTGATTGGGCATTCAAATATTAAAAAGCGTGACCTGGTGATTGATATTGGCGCCGGATCGGGTGTGATTACCTCGGCGCTGGCTAAGCGCTGCAAAAAAGTAATTGCCGTCGAAAAAGATGCGGAGACTGCAAAGCGACTAAGAGAAAATCTCGCAAGACAAAATATTACCAATGTCGAGGTAGTTGAAGGTGATTTTCGTGAGATGAAGCTTCCAGATGAGCCATATAAGATTTTTGCCAATCCTCCTTTTTCCCTCTCTGCTGAAGTTTTCTATAAACTACTCAATCTAGAAAATCTGGATGGAAAAATCTGCAAAAAAGAAGGAGATATGACGCGTCGTCCAGAGGCAATTTATTTGATCTTGCAAAAACAACTGGCGCTTAAATTAATTATTACCGAGAGGCACTATACGAGCCAGCTGGGGCGATTACTCGCAGAAGATTATGCGACAAAAATTCGTTTGCCACTGAAGCCCACAGACTTCACGCCACCACCAAAGGTGCCGACTGTATTGTTTGAAGCTAAAAAGATTATTGTCTAGAAGATCTTATCTAGAAGATCTTATTTGAGATTTTTGTCCAGTCCGGCAGCGAGATAGCGCTCGACGTAACTATAATCCCAGTTAGTATCAAAGCCTGAAGACGTGAAATTATTAAATTTAAAACTTGGCATGCCACCAAGATTATGGCGCAACATTAAGGTAGTAGCATCCGCGGTATTTTGCTTGACGGTTTCGAGCATTTTATGTTCAGAAAGACAAGATTTAAAAGAGTTATCAAGCTTCACGTCACTCGCAATACTCTCCCAGTAGGCGGGAGTGAGGTCTTTGATGGCGGGAGCATTTTTTGAAGAACCAATTCCCTTGCTGTGGTAGTCCTGCCAGAGACGACGAATGGCCTGATGGTAGTAGTCCCAGAAACGGTTTTGGTCGGTGGCACAGGCAATAGCCTCAGCACCCATCCTTGAAAAGCCGCGCTTATCCATGTTGTTCTCATAAAGAAAATCCGTGACGCGAACCTCAAAGACAATATCATGGTCCTTTAAATATTTATCGAATTTTTCCTGATTTTCCATGGCAAGACGAGAAAAGACGTCGCAATATGGACACATGATGTCAGTCATCATGATGTAATGATTTTTAGCTTTTTTATTACCCAAGATTGTGCGTTCATCACGAATACTACTCAGATCTTGGTTTTTGGGAGCAGAAGTGAGTGCGACGGAAAGAAAGAGGATGACGATAATAAAGATTACAGAGAAACGAACGAGACGGCCAAGGAGACTATTAGTGGAGCCGGCTGCGAAACTTTTAGGATCAGAAAAATCGGATCCAGAAAAATCGGTTTTGATTGAGCTATTCATTTGCCTCCTTGCTGTTTTTTAGCTTTTCCTGAGATTTTGTACGGTATTTTTCATCTTCGACGATAATATAAGCCTCGTAACCGATTTTCTTAAAGACGAAAAAGGCGAGTAGGAGAGAGATAGAATTTAAGACGGCGGAAATTGTGCCAACTAGAGCAAGTCCAGAGGAACCAAGGATGGAAATAATAACAGGAGCAAGCAGGGCGGTGCCACAGGTTGGACAGCCGGAACTTAGGAGGAAGAAACTGGCGATAATACCGGTGCGCTGGAGCTCATCTGGAAGAGATTGTTTGCGGAAATTTAGAATAAAGAAGAGGAGACCAACCAGCGTGGACTGCACAAGATTGAGACTGGTAAGATAGAAAAAATCGGGCCAAGTTCGACCGACCCCCACTACAGCAAGAAACGTATCGAGGATCAAAACTAATTTGCCGCGGAGATTGGAGAGCTGAAAAAGTTGCCAGTTTGCAGTGCCAGAGGCGAAAAAATTAAGTAGGAACCCAAAGATGAAGAAACATAAAAGAAATGGGACTAGGAAATTTCGTCTGACAAAGAGTCTTGGTAGAACATGGAGGGCGCAGAAAAATTGTTGTTTTGTATGTTTAAGTTTTTTCTGGGCCTGCTTTTTTAATTTAAGAAATTTACTGGGAGTATTTTCCATCAGAATCCGCCATCTTATAAATCAGCGATTTTTACACGAACTTGCTCTAAGGTATCACGATTTCGGACAGTCACTGTATCGTCTTCAAGGGTATCAAAATCGATTACTACGCATTTTGGCGTACCAATTTCATCCTGTTTGCGATAACGTTTACCGATATTACCAGAGTCATCCCAAGTAACATTGCCATACTTCTTGCGCAAGGTTTGGTATACCTGCTGAGCTTTCTCAACTAATTCTGGTTTGTTCTTTAGGAGTGGTGAAACACAGAAACGGAATGGCGCGAACTCTTCAGGAAGTTTCAGAAAGACGCGCTTTTCGCCATTCACTTCATCTTCATGATAGGCAGCAGAAAGAACAGCCATCACTAAGCGTTCCACACCAAAGGATGGCTCGATAACATGTGGCACAAAACTTTCACCGGTTTTCTTATCGCGGTATTCCATGTTTTTGCCAGAGGCACGAGCGACATTTTGAAGATCAAAATCAGTACGATAAGCTAGGCCCATCAACTCCTCGGATCCGATTGGAAAATCAAATTCGACATCAACTGTGCGCTTTGAATAGTGTGCACGATCCTCGGCTGGAACCTCGTATTCATGAATCATGTGTTCAGGAAGCTGCATCACTTTTTCAAGAAAGACATGAATATCTTTAAGTAGATCTTCAAAGATACGTTCCCAGTCGTTTGGATGGACAAAGTACTCAATCTCCATCTGCTCAAGTTCACGACAGCGGAAGATAAAGTCGCGTGGAGAAATCTCATTACGAAAAGCCTTACCTTGCTGAGCAAGACCAAAAGGTAGGTCTGGATAGATATTGTCGACGACATTTTTATAATTAGTGAAGATTCCCTGTGCGGTCTCAGGACGGAGGTAGGCGACAGAGGTCTCATCGGAAACTGCACCGACGTGAGTTTCGAACATCATATTGAATTGCTTAACCTCGCCCCAGTTAATTTTGCCACAGGTCGGACACTTGATGCCGGCCTTCATCAACTCATCGCGCGTAATATTGGTCGAAAGGTCGTGGCCTTCGGCGGTTTTAGCTAACTTATCCGCACGGAAGCGCCCATGACATTCATTACATTCCACTAGAGGGTCAGAGAAAGGTGCAGCATGCCCGGAAGCAACCCAAGTTTTTGGATTCATAATAATGGCAGCGTCAACACCGAGCATATCTTCACGATCTTCGACCCAGTATTTCCACCAAGTTTGCATAATTTTGCGTTTAAGAGCGACACCGAGTGGACCAAAATCCCAAGTACCTGCCATACCACCATAAACATCGGAGCCCTGAAAAATAAATCCGCGACGTTTACATAGACTAACGATATCTTCGAGTTTTGCCATATTTTGCTCCTGTTATTTCTGTCTATTATAGCATTTCAGGCAGCAATATGGGATAGCATCGGAAGAAAAGGTGTAAGGTTCTTGATTTTGAGGACGAAACCAAGATTAGTACTAAGAATGAGTCGCAGAATTTTAATGACATTTTGGTCAATACTGCCGGATTGATCCGGGCGCTTGACAAAGACTTTTTCAAAATCATCCCAGTCGTATGTGGCAGTTGGCTCAAGTTTTTGATTATTGCTGTCATAAAATACATTAATTTCTTCCCCGCTGATTTTGGCGAGATTTAGTTTAAAATAAATCGCAATGAGCTGGCGCTTATTTTGGTCGAAATAGAATTGATTGAGGAAATATAGGGTTTGGCGGGTAAGTGAAAAAAGTTCAGCAGAGCTGATATGGTGAGTGATTCGACTAATTTGCTTGAGAAAGTTTGAAGCAAGCTCTAAGGTCTCTAGATCGGAAATAATGTTTTGATAAAATTCGATAGCCTTGGCAGAAGTGAGGACGCCAAATTGTTCGGATTCGGTCTCAACGTTTTTCGTATCACGCTGATGGACGACGATTTTTGATAAACAAAACATTTCAATACCACCAGCCAATTTTGATTTCTCTCGACGCGCCCCCTTAGCAATACCAGAAACGCGACCGTCTGGCGTTAAAAAAGTCACAATACGATCACTTTCATTGTAATTAACTCGCTTCAGAACGATGGCTTCGGTTTTGATATCGGACATGATCAGTCTTTCTCTTCTTGAGGCGCCTTAGTGGAGTCCTTTTTAGTGCGGGCGGCGGAGCGGTTTTTGGTAGGGTTACTCTTTTGACTATTTGCAATCTTAACAGAGAGGATTTTTGAAATTGCTGCCGGTAAATCCTGTGGTGTCATGGTGGCCTTATTTAGAATCTTCTTTACGTTATAACTTTCAAGAGTTTGCATGGGAAAATTTAGTGACGAAACGATGATAATTGGGACAAACGAAAGGTCCGAATAAGAAGCGATTTCATTTAGAAAAGTGAAGCCGTCCGGACCGGTTAGAAGGACGTCGAGAATAATAACAGAGGGTGGCGTGCAATCATCTGGCAATGCATTAATGGCGTCAATGGCGTTTTCGAAGGTACTAACGGTAGAATTTGGGAAGGCTCGGTGAAGACTTTTTGAGAAGAGTCTGGCAAAGATTGGGTCATCTTCGAGAATAAAAAATTCAAGTGATTCGCTTTTAGTTTCTGGCTGAGGTTTAAGGAAGGGTTCAATCTGCATAACAATCTCGTATTAAAAACTGAAGGCGACCTGACGGGAGGCTGGGATGCGGATTTTAAAACTTGTACCATCGCGGTGGCGCACGGCAAGCATTTCTGCCTGCATGTATTTAGAGAATTTTGAGGCAATATAGAGACCGAGGCCGGAACTTCCTGGACGCATACTAATGTTGGTTGGCTGATTCAGTCCGTCCCGAATTTCTTGCCAAATCTTCGTTGGGAGAGCCGGGCCAAAATCACGTACCGCCACCTCGACCATCTCACCGCAATCAGAAATTGAAAGTTTTGATTCAGTCTCGGGGGTGGAATAATGCACGGCATTGGTGCAAAAATTGTAAATAATACTAAATAATAGATCAGGATTAGCGATGACTAGGTCAGTTCGACTTTTATAAACTGCTTGGAGATTACGCTGGTTGCTTGCAAAATACGGACGAAGCTCGGTGAGTACATGATCACAGACGTGACGCACCGAGACAGGCTCCATGGAGAAAAGTCCATCCTCGAGTCTAGCGACCTTAGTGAGATCATTTACCTGACGAAGGGCACGCTCAGAGATTGTTACAAGTTCATCACGAGTCTGCTCGAGCTCAAGCCGCGAATCCTCAGCAAAATCCATTGAGAGCGCAAGTTGGCGCATCACAGCAAGAGGGCTTTTCAGCTCATGCGCAGCAATAGCTAAACCTCCGACCTCACTTAACATAATTAAATTATAGCAGAGAAGTCGGAGTTTTAATATTTTGTACCTAAGATTTCGCCGTCGCAGCCGGGTTGATTAGATTAGCTATTAAAGCGGATGGTTGAAAGAATTTTCTCGAAGTTTTCACGGAAGACATTGCTGGAGTCGGTGCGTAAGATAGCGGTTTTATCGCGGATTTTGAAGATACAGACAATTCCCTGATAGTCGTTGTCGAGTTTTCCGGTGAAGACATTAACGTTAACCTTATTTACGACTTTCGACGCAACCGTCATTTCACCATCTTGTACTTTACGATTGTAATCCTCAAGTACGCTATCAATTTGTTCAGTGCGGATGGAGACTCGGAGGGCCATGATTGTAGTATCGGAAACGACGTTGACCTGACCAGGATTGAGATAAGCGTTAAATTCACCACCACGGCTGGCATCATCAGGAATATAAACACTCCAGTTTTTTGGATATTCAAAAGTGAGCGAACCAAAGTCGGCAGGACCAGAAAAGGTCAGGAAAGGATATTGTTCTTTTTCAGCAAACTCGTTCTCAAGTTTTGCCTGCAATTGATTCTTCGCTTCTGCTACCGCAACATCAATTTTTCCCTGGACATTAGTGCTAGCCTCACTCCATTTGAGAGTCATCCAAATGAAGAGACCGATGAAGAGGATGGCAAGGAGAGAAACGACGATGAGACCAATGGTTTTTAAGAGATCGACACGGTTTTTGGCGCGCGCAATGCGCTCAGCTTCCTTCTTCTCCTCGTCGGTCATCATGTTAAAATCTTTATTCAAGAGATTATTTGTGTTGGCGCTGGCTGAAGACTGGAAATTATTAATTGGAGTAGTTTGAAAACTATTTGATTGTGCTAATGACTGAAAATTCTGAGGTTGAAAATTCTGAGGTTGAAAAGCTTGAGATTGTGGCGCTTGATATTGTGAGGCTGAAGACTGAGAGGCTGCTTGAGACTGATAACTTTGTGATTGGAAGCCTTGTGGTTGTGTGCTTTGAGACTGAAAACCTTGAGACTGGTTTCCTGGATTTGGGTTCCAAAAATTCGCGTCGTGTGCGACTCCACCTTGATTATTATCAAAATTATTTGAACCCTGATTATCCATATATCTCTATTTTACTTATGATTATTTTTTTGTAAAGTTTTTATAGCAAAGACTTTTATTCCTTACTAAAATCGTGATCAATAATTTCAATTTGATTCTTGATTTCACTGAGGTCAGATTCAATCTCTTTGGCGGCAGTAGCTGCGGCTTGGTATTTCTCGGCGGCCTGTTCTAGAGAAAAATCTTCTCCATAAAACCACTCAATCTGTTGGTCAAGTTGCTCAAGTTTCTGATTGATGGTTAGTTTTTCTATGCTAGTCTTTTCCTTTTTCATATCTTCCTCACTTTATGATTCTTTGATATCTTTAGATTCTTTAATATTTTTAGATTCTGTGTTTCTTGCTCTTTCAGTAATTTTTAGAATTTTTGCTTCCACATTTTCTGACTTGGTTTCAATATTAATTATCGAATCCGGCCTAATATCGCCGCGAATTATAGCATAACCGCGTTTTAAAATGATGGCTGGATTGAGATTCTCAATAACCTGTGTTTTTTGTCTAATTTTCTGAAGCTCAAGCTCAATCATGTTATTCAATTTGGTGCGAACGGAAGCTAACTGTTCCCTTAGTCCTTGCTCTTTTAGCTGAATTTTATTCTTAATTTGCTGATTGATGCGATTGATTTGGAGTTTAAGAGAATGAATTTCAGCCTGACGGTCACGAGTCAAAAATTGGGCAGCATTACTTGGAGTAGAAGCAGCAAAATCAGCGGCAAGATCAGCTAGGGATTCGTCGATTTCATGTCCTATCCCAGTGATAATTGGAATGCGACTGGCCGCAACGGCGCGGACAAGCTTTTCATCATTAAAAATTGCAAGATCATCCTTAGAGCCACCACCACGAATCAGTGCGATAACCTGGCAATCTGTAAACTGATTCATATATTCTATGGCGCGAATAATCTGATCTACCGCTGGCAACCCCTGCACCTGAGTGTGGGCGACCTGAATCTTTAGCTCTCCCCAACGCTCATTAATAATTTTAATAAAATCAGCATAACCGGCGGCCTGAGTGGAAGAAATTACGCCAATGCGCTCAAAAGTTCGCAAGATTGGACGCTTTTTCGCTTGATCAAAGAGACCTTCTTTTTGTAGTTTAGCCTTAAGCAATTCGAAAGCTTTTTTGAGACTACCTTCACCAAGCGGATGGAAGCGTTTAACAGTAAGACTGAATTTGCCAAAATTAGTGAGTTTTGGAGTAGCCTGTATGGCAATCTTCATACCGTCTTCAAGAGGAAAATTTCCTAGCTGATAGACGGTCATGAAGCATCCGACCGACGACTCGGCGTCTTTAAGATCGAAGAAAATCCACTTGCCCTGGTTTATTTTAAAGCTACTAACTTCGCCATAAACCACCACATCACCGAGGCCAGTTTCTAGCACCTGGTTGGTGACGGCAACAAACTGGCTAACGGTGAATTTTGGAGCTTCTGACATTATTTCTCTTCTTTGGTGGCAGCTTCAAAAACTTTTTGCTTGTCGGCTTTGCCAATCTTAGAGATGGCGTTTTGATAGAAGCCGTAACCTGAAACAATGGTATTGAGCAGCACAATCACACGAGTGACAATAACCACGGTACTGGCAACTGCGAGGTTAGTACCGAGAACACACATAACTGTGATCATTGAGCCCTCATAACCACCAACACCACCAGGGGTAGGGAGAACAGCACCGATTAGAGAGCCGAGTGCTTCGGCGACCATGATTTGTGGGAAGATTTCGCCATGACCGAGTGATAGTGCGACGATCTCATATGTAGCAATCTCAAGGAAGTTATAAAGGAAGCCCCAGATTAAAGGTTGAATAAGTAGTTTTTTGTCCTTTTTGGCGGTAATAAAATCATAATGAAGATCGAGGAAGTATTGATTAACCTTATCAAAATCGAGAACTTTCTCTTTTTTACCGAAAGTAACACGCTTAACAACACCATTCGTAATTGAGGTAATTTTCTTGGCAGCCCACTTGATCATTTTCTTGCTTGAAACGATGGCGGTTAGAATAGCCATGGCGGCAATAATACCAACGCTCATAGCACCAACGGCCCAGACCATCCAGTGCGCACCATTTGGCACGCTGCCAGTAACTAGGAGGAAGATGATTGCAAGAATTGTCTGTGTTTGATTTGCGAGGATGGTGATGAAGTAGCGTAAAAGATACATGAAGCTCACCTGACCAGCAGTGGCGCCATAGTTTTTTAGACGCCAAGTGATGTAGCCTAGGCCAGATACGCCGCCGGATGGAATGGCGTGATTGACGAAGTTGAGCTCAAAAGAAATACGAGCCAGCTCCCAAGTTGAGATTTTCTGGACTTCTTTTTCCCTCTTTTTACCTTCAGCTTTCTGTTTGCCAGCCATGTAGGCAAAGAAGATCTTACCAGCACAGTAGTACATGAAGAGTTGTTCTGGGATGAGCAGAACGACAATAAAGAGGTTGATACTAAACTCGCCGCCTTCAATGCAGTGTCCCCCAAAAATACAGTTGGCAGCAGCTGTAATTTGGTCCCAGGCGCCCCAGACAACAAAGGCTACGAGGGCGAGGGTGATTAGACTAAGAATCTTTTTAAACATATCCCTAATATTATAGCATACGATTTTGCGACACAAGTGTTTTATTAGATAGTGGTTTGTTTGATATAATTGACATATGAAATATGTAGCAATTGCAGGACGTCAACCTTTAATTTCCCTGGCCGAAATCCAGGCACTTTATGACAAAGCGGCGAGACTAGTCGGCAAGAAGCTAGTTTTCTTTGAAATTGACGAAGATGGTGAAGAAAATATATCACCGGACATCAATCGTCTCGGTGGCAGCCTGAAACTTGGCAGGTTTTTTGATACAGATTTTAATAAATTAGCTAAATTTTTAGCTACTGCGCATCCGGAAGGTAAAATCACTTTAGGTATTTCAGATTTTTCGAAACAAAAAAAGTCCGGACTAGCCAAACAAAAAAGCATGGAGCTAAAACGTAATTTAGCTAGGATGGGGCGTAGCGCTCGAGTAATCACGAGCAATGAACCGGAGATTTCTTCTGCAACCGCACATCATAATCAGCTAGGTGAAAAGGCTGGGTGTTTTGAAATTTTCTTGATCGACCGCGAGATATATCTGAGCCTCGGTACGCAAAATATCACCGCCTATACCGAGCGCGATCAGGCGCGACCAGCCAGAGACGCCAAAGTTGGGATGCTGCCACCAAAGCTTGCCCAGATCTTAATTAATCTATGTGGTAAATTACCGGAAGAGGCAAGAGTACTTGATCCATTTTGTGGAACTGGCGTGGTATTACAAGAGGCCGCTATCATGGGATATGTACCATATGGTACAGACCTAAATGAGCGTATGGTGGAGTATTCGAAAAAGAACCTGAGCTGGCTTTTCAATGAACGCAATCAGAAACGTTTTAAGATTCTTCCAGATCTTATTCAGAAAAAGGACCAGATACTTAATGCGATTTCAGTGGGAGATGCCACTAGTTTTGCCTGGGATGGCGAGATTGACGCCGTAGCTTTTGAAGGCTATCTCGGTGCACCAATGTCTAAGCCGCCAGTCGATATAAAATTCAAGACTGAAAAAGCAAAGTGTAGAGAGATTGCGATGGGATTTTTGAAAAATATCACCCCGCAAATAAAATCAGGAACACCAGTAGTGATGGCGCTTCCAGCTTGGCTGAGAGAGAATGGCAAATACGCCGGACTAAACATTCTTGACGAAATTCAAGAGATGGGATATAATTTTGAAAAGTTTCAAGACTTGAGTCAATCGGATTTACTCTACTATCGGGAAGGTCAGATTGTGGCTCGAGAAATAATAGTAATAAGGAAAAGATAGGCTAAAATATGTCACATGTTAAAGCTGGTGGAACCGCGAAGAATGTCCACAATAACGCTGGCCAACGCCTTGGTGTAAAACGCTTTGGTGGTCAAAAAGTACGCTGTGGTGAGGTTTTGGTTCGCCAAACCGGTAGCACTAAAATCGCTGGTGAAGGTACTTACATCTCCCGCAACTTCACTATTCACGCTGCAAAAGATGGTGTAGTCACTTTTGTGAAGACTAAGAAAACTCATTTCTCTGGTCGTTCATTACCACGTGTTCGCGTAGAAGTTCGCTAAGAAGTTAAGTAAAATAGGTCCCGCGAAGGACCTATTTTTTATGCTAAAATGAGTCTATGAATATATTGATCGTGGGCAATATAATTAAAGATATTTACCTTGATTTTGAAGCAAATTTATTTGAGACGGACCGGAATCAGCAAAAAGTTTTGGAAACCACGCTTGATGAGGAATCACTTTTCTATAAAAACCACATGACGGTGCGAAGCGGGGCAAGTATTGCGGAAGAGGTTTTTCATAACTTTAGAATTCAAACTGAATTTGCCGGAGATGTGGCCGATACTCGATATATTATAAAGAGCGGAAGGTCGGTCAAATATCTAACCTCTAAATATGCTAAACCTAGTGTATTTTTAAAGCCTGAGACTACACCGGATTGGTTATTTATTGACCGCTCGGCCAGATTAAATACGTCAAACTTAAAACAAATATTAGCTTGGCTAAAAATGAATCCTAGTGTTAAGGTAGCAATTTTTACGGGCGTTAAATTAGAGAAGCTTCTAGCTAGACGTGACGATTTTAGTGCACATCAACTACTCGACGAGTTAGTACAGCGTGCAAACATTTTATTCTTTAGTGGACAAACACTTGACGGTCTGAAAACGCCGGAAGGGATAAGATTAGAGCTCGTGGTTCGGGTGACACCTGAATTAATTGAGGCGGAGGCAGTCAACCCACTGGATGAAAATATCTTGAAATTTGGGAGAGACAAATCTCAGGTTATGAGACTCGAGATAAATCAGAAACATTTTTTCACACACTTATCAATTTATTCAGGAGCGGTGGCTACAATTTTGGCGGCACTTTCGACTGGCTGGAATCTTGAACGAGCAATGCGTTTTGCAAAACTGAATCTCCAGTATGCTAGTTTGGGAAAAACCTTGAATCTCGACCAATTATATAAGAAATTGCAGAGATCCCTGAGAAAAGAAGATGAATTAACGCTACTTGCAAAATCATTATCAGCTGATGGGCGAGGGATCTTAGCGATTGATGAATCAAAAAAGACCATGCGGAAGAAACTTCTAAAGTTAGATCTTCCTGATTCAATGGCGACGAGCGAAAAATATCGTGAGATTTTGGTGACAACTCCAAATTTGGCAAAGTTTTTGAACGGGGTAATCCTATCACAAGAAACTATCCTACAGAAGCTACCAAACGGACAGACTATCCCGAAATTCTTAGCTGCGCAAGGGGTATTACCTGGAGTGAAGGCTGACCTTGGACTTATGGAAAATCCTGATTTTAAGAATCAATTCAGTTCGCGTGGACTTGATGACTTAGAATGTAGGGCAAAAAGTTATTTTGAGCAGGGATTGCGTTTTACAAAATGGCGTACGATTTTTCAGACAAATAACGGCGAAGAAGTGCCGAATGCGGTGATTGAACAAAACACAAGTGATTTAGTGAAGTATGCCGAAATTATATTAGACCACAGGATGATACCGATTGTGGAGCCAGAAGTTTTATTTAATGAAGATACAAAAATATCACAGTATTTTTTGAATACCAAGAAGGTCTTAGTGGCATTATTCTCTAAATTTAAAAATTCAGGTATTGATATTAAAAATGTGATTCTAAAAATCAACATGATTTATGATAAAACAAACTTGCCTTCCGAAACTGGAAAATATACAATGCAGCTTTTGAAGGAGGCTGTGCCGGCAGAAATTGGTGGAGTAGTTTTTCTTTCTGGTGGACAAACGCCAAAGCAGGCCACAGAGAATTTACGCGAAATCATGAGATTGAATCATGGGCATTTTCACTTATCATTCTCTTTTGGTCGAGCACTGGCCGACCCAGCACTCGTAGCGTGGAAGTGTGACGATAAAAACATCCAGGTTGCCAAGGCAATGCTAGACTCGAGATTGCAAGAAACTTGTGAAGCAATGAAATAAGGGATTTTCAAATTTAGAGCTAGGAATTCGAGCTAGGAATTTTTAAGAAATTAAGAATTCTTAAGCGCCTCGCGGAGGAATTTGCCAGTTGGCGTGTCGTCGCGCTTAGCTAGTTGTTCTGGCGTACCCTCGGCGATTACTAAACCACCGTGCTGGCCACCTTCTGGGCCCATATCAATTACCCAGTCGGCAGACTTAATCACATGAAGATTGTGCTCAATAATAATCATAGTATTACCACCGTCAACTAGACGGCTAAGAATTTGCAAGAGACGTTTAACGTCATCAGTGTGCAAACCAGTGGTTGGCTCATCAAGGATGTAGAGAGTTTTACCAGTGCTGCGACGAGAGAGTTCAGTAGCAATTTTAATACGCTGCGCCTCACCACCAGAGAAGGTAGTAGCGGACTGGCCGAGACGAATGTAACCTAGGCCGACCTCCTGAATAGTTTTTAATTTATTCACGATGGCTGGAATATTTTCAAAAAACTCGACCGCCTCATCAATGGTCATATTGAGAACGTCGGAAATATCCTTGCCTTTATATTTGACCTCTAGTGCTTCACGATTGTAGCGCTTACCATGACAGGTTGGACAGGTGACATAGACGTCTGGCAAAAAATGCATCTCGATTTTATTCACACCATCACCCTGACAGGTTTCACAGCGCCCACCTTTGACATTAAAACTAAAACGTCCAGCTTTATAGCCGCGAATTTCAGCCTCAGGTTGGGCGGCAAAAAGTTCACGGATGGCAGTGAAGACACCAGTATAGGTGGCTGGGTTTGAGCGAGGGGTGCGACCGATTGGACTCTGGTCGATCACAATACATTTGTCCAGATTTTCAATGCCATCAATGCGGGTATGTTCACCTGGTACAGTCTGCGCACGGTGAAGTCTGGCAAGTAGCTCATTGGCAAGAATTTCATTTACGAGAGTGGATTTACCAGAACCAGAAACCCCGGAAACTACAGTCATCACTCCAAGTGGAAAATGCACATCAATATTTTTAAGGTTATTTTCCCTAGCGCCTACCACAACGAGTTCCTTGCCGACTTTTGGTTGACGACGTTTTTTCGGTACACTGATTTTCTTTTTACCACTGAGATACTGGCCGGTGAGAGAGCTTGAGTCCTGCATGATCTCCTCTGGCGTACCAGCCGCAACCACATTACCGCCACGTGAACCAGCTCCTGGGCCAATATCGATGAGATAATCGGAATTTAACATTGTATCCTCGTCATGCTCAACAACCAATACGGTATTTTTAAGGTCGCGAAGATGTTTTAAGGTGGCAATTAATTTATCATTGTCACGCTGATGAAGACCGATTGATGGCTCATCGAGCACATATAAAACACCTTGCAAACCAGAACCAATTTGAGTGGCCAGACGGATGCGCTGCGCCTCACCACCGGAAAGTGTATTGGCGGAACGACCAAGCTCGAGATAGCCAAGACCGACATCCTGCATGAATTTGACACGCTCTTTGATAACTTTAAGGATTGGCTTCGCGATGAGAGCTTCAGCTTCGGAAAAGCCGAGATCCTGAGAAAGCACCTCAATAGTTGAGTCAACGTCGAGATTACACATATCAACAATATTCAAGCCGTGAATCGTGATGGCGAGCACCACCGGTTTTAATCTAGCACCATGACAGGTCTGACACTCACGCACACGCATAAAACGCTCTATATCTTTGCGCATAAAATCAGAGTCCGTTTCGCGATGACGACGTTCAAGAGGCGGAATCACACCTTCATACACTGATTCATAAGTTGCACCTTCCTGCCACTTGCCGGAACCAGAAATTTTAATCTGGTATTTTTCGTCTCCTGTGCCATAGAGGATGAGATGTTTCTGGGCTTCAGTGAGTTCACCAATCGGAGTATGAACAGAGAAACCGTGACGATTGGCAACGGCAGTGAGACGTTTTAGCCACCATGAATCACTCTGGACGCGATTGAAAGGACGGATGCCTCCCTCGGCGATCGTAAGATTATTATTAAAAACGAGATTAGGATCAATTTCCATGCGTGTGCCGAGACCAGTACAGGTTGGACAGGCGCCTTGTGGGGCATTGAAAGAAAACAGCCTTGGTTCAAGCTCTGGGATTAATTCGTCTGGATGGACTGGACAGGCGTAACGCTGAGAGTAGGTGAGGACCTCCGTATTCTGAGTACCTAGAGATTTACCTTCGATGGTTGAGCTATTGTCGTTAATCTTGAGAAGTTGAATAATTCCCTGGCCAAGATCTAGGGCCTGCTCAATCGAGCTGGAAATACGAGAATAAAGTTCAGTACTAAGAATAAAACGGTCGACGACGAGTTCAATGTTGTGACGCTCCTGTTTTTCAAGTTCTGGAAATTCATCAAGCGCATAGACAATGCCATCAACACGCACACGAGAAAAGCCTTTTTGGAGATATTGCTCAGAAATATGTTGGAACTCACCTTTTTTCTGCTGGACTAGGGGAGCGAGTAGCATTAATTTGGAACCAAGCGGCAGCTTCATAACTTCATTAACAATATCCTCAACCGAACGGCGAGAAACTTCACGATGACAAATTGGACAATGTGGTACACCAACACGCGCAAAGAGGAGACGAAGGTAATCGTAAACTTCAGTGACGGTGGCGACGGTGGAACGAGGGTTTCTTGAGGTGGATTTTTGGTCGATCGAAATAGCTGGAGAGAGGCCGGTGATGGTGTCAAAGTCTGGCTTATCCATTACGCCGAGGAACATCCTGGCATAAGAGGAGAGAGATTCAACGTAGCGCCTCTGTCCTTCGGCATAGATGGTGTCAAAGGCAAGACTGGATTTACCAGAACCGGAAAGACCAGTGATGACAACAAGCTTATCGCGTGGTATGTCGAGGTCGATATTTTTCAGGTTATGCTGCCTGGCCCCGCGCACCTTAATGCAATTATCGGCGGATCCGCCCTGCATTTTGATTCCCCCTTCAGACAATAAACCCTTATGTTCTTCGTTCATCATTCCCCTTTCTAAAATTAGCCTCTCTCAAAGTTTTTTCTTGAAGTTATTATTTTCAAAGTTAATATCTCAAAGTTGGTATATTCTAGCATATTTTGGCCAAAAAAGCCAGCGGTGGGGCGAGGAGCTTTTGGCTGAGTCTAAAATATAATCTGAGCTGTAACCAAATAGAAAAAAGACCCTCCGGGGAGGGTCTTTTATTCTAGTGCCAGGTGTCAATTAAAAATCTGCATCCTTGAACGGATCCTTTTTCAGCGAGATCTTGTCGAGGTCCAGATACGGGACTACCGTCTTCTTGAATTCAGAGTCGAAGGAAAGCGGCAGAAAGAGCGGGTTGCTGTTGAAGAAATAGAATGCCTGGTTTTTATAATCCAGAAGGAACGGGAAATATTCATTGCCCGAACCGCCCTTGGCCAGATATTTCTCATTGGCATCCCCAGGTATATTATGATAGTCAAACGTCCTTGACCATCTCGCCAGATTCTTTGTCTTCGAGCTTGAAGCATTTTTTAATGCGTCGTAACTCGTAAACTTGTAATCCGGCTTACCTGTAGTGACAACGACTTCAGTGAGTTCATAAGCGTCATCCAAAATATAAGGCTGACGACTGAAGGACAGACCGACAATGGCGTCGTTTAGGAATCTGAGACCAAAACAAATGTTCTGATCATCATTATTGAAGATCTGAACCTCGCGCACTCCATAATCGTTGAGGTAGCCCTGAAGCGAAAGCTTGTATCTCGTAGAGCCATCATTCGAGCTATACGGTGTGACATAATCATCCAGCCTGACTCCCGACTCTTTTCTGGCGGCTTTACTGCTACCAAAAGGTGCCGGCAGGTCCACACGGCTCTCAGATGTCGCGTCGTCGGTGTTTCCTGCGGTGATATTACCACAGCCGGTTGCAAGTGTTGCAGCGAGCGCCATTGTCACAAGTGCTAAATACAGTTTCTTCATGTAGTTACCCCCTTACAAGAATAGGACTAGAATTAAAAAGTACTCTAGTCGTTTGATTAGTTATATATATTATAACATAATTATTTAATTATACAAGTATGACGCCACTCTAACCCCTCAAGTGCAACACTGGTCTTTAAGGATCCGACTGCGTATTCTTTATTTTATAAGCTAATTTTAAAATCTACATATTTGTCAGCAAATGCTTCTTCGATTGTCTTGCCGGTTTTTTCAAGGTACTTCTTGACGAGATAAAAGCCTAGGGAGTAGCCAGACCAACGCGGCAGCTTGTTGTTGCCAGTGAAGAAGATCGCATTGTAATCGTATTCGTTGGAGTCTAGTCTATCACGAAGCTGATCTAAGATTTTTTCGTTTTCTTCATCGGGACGCTTAAGGATTGTTTGAATGAATACCGTTCTCTCGTTTCTATTTTTTATGAATTCTGCCTCAAAGTAAGTCGCGATACCTTCGCTAATTATACCGTCAAATAACGAGGTCATCATCCATTCATTATTTTTACCCCAGCGCGCCGCATGACAGAGTTCATGGACTAACATTTCGGAAATGAGATTTTCAGTGGCCTTTTCCTGATTCACAGCAAACTCAATAAAGTCAGCGGTTCTTGTACGTCCGCCCACGCCATCTTCTGGAATTAGAGCATCATATAGTCGGTTGGTAACCAAAACATCAATATCCCAGTCTATTTTAAGTTTCGGAAAAACATATTCCTCGGCTATTTTTACTGCTTTTACTATCATCTCTTTTTTATCGGAGAGGTTTCCGTTGGCTCCGGTGAGTAATATATTTATCTTATTCATTGCAATTATTATAATATATTTTATTCAAAATTCTACCTACCTTGGATATCGCTAACCATTCTACCTACCTTGGATATCACTAAATGATGTTGGCTTTGTGTTTTTCAGGTAATTGCAATTACCTATGAGATTGTAAGTCCCAAAGTTTCTTATACTGTCCATCTTTTAGCTTAAGCAGTTCATCGTGAGAACCTTGCTCAATAATTTTGCCGTTGTCTAGTACCACGATACGGTCGAG
>JABCPR020000022.1 GCA_013332965.2 Candidatus Saccharimonadota bacterium
ATAAACGCCATATCTGTCACCAATCTCGTATCAAACGAAGAAACATTAAGATTCGCCAATTTCGCCATCCCCTGAAACATTGAGCGCATATTCGTCACCTTGCTTGTATCAAACCGCGATAAATCAAGGCTGGTTACTTTTTCCATATTCAAAAACATTCCAGACATATCCGTCACTTTTGGTGTCCTGAAACTTGAAATATTAAGACTAATTAAAGCCTTCATATGTGCAAACATTGAACGCATATTCACTACCTCTCTCGTATCAAAACTCGAGAGATCAAGGCTTGTCACCGCGCTCGCATACCTGAACATATTCTTCATATCTTTCACATTGCTAGTATTAAAACTACTCAAGTTCACCGATGTCAGATTTTTAGTTTTTGCAAACATCTCCGACATATCCTCGACCTTACTCGTATCAAAACTAGAAAGATTTAAGGTTTGCGCAAAATTCCCCTCAAACATATGTCGCATGAATTGCACATTCGAAGTCTTAAATCTAGAAAAATCAACTTCAGAAGTTGGAGAACCAGAAGAACTATTCGAGGCAAACATGTAACTCATGTCCTCCACGTTCTCAGAGTTAAAATCACCCAAAATAATATTCTTATACAGATAATTTCCAGAATGAAACATATAGCTCGCATTTTTAGTTTTGCTCATATCAATCCCGCTTACGTCGATCAAATTAAAATGTCCGTGGCCATCGCTTAAATTCGAAAACATCTCGCGTGCATCCTCGTTTGCATAAGCAACATCCGCCTCACTCCACCAATATACCGTCTTATCCGCAGCCTCATACCAAACATAAATCGGGTAATCCGAGTCTGCCGTCGAGACAACCTTAGTTGAAGAAAGATTTGCCGGTTGATTACTAGCTCGCTTAAATTTTTCCGTATTATAAGCCGGGTTAATCTTCTTTACCAAAAAATTAAAGTTTGGTCCTGGCAAGAACGTAGCAGTTTTTGGCACATAGTTTGTCACCGTTGTAAATACGATATCCTTCTTATAAGTTCCGGAAATTAAATTTGCCGCAACCTTTGCACCAAAAGAAATCCCAACTACATATGGACTACCAGTGGCGTTGGGGGTGGAAAAAATTGTATCCGGAGCGCTAGCTTTTGGAATTGGCAAAAAGTCAGAACCAGGTGGCGCCGGAGTCGTTATTCGATATCCCCAATTATTATCCGAAAATGCTGTAGCCGCCGCTGTACTAGAAATTGAAGAAAGTTTTTGAGAGATCGTCGCGTCAGTATGCTTCAAATCCGTGTTCTCATCTATACTAGCCACATAAGTCGTAACGCCAGTTCGATTATCAGTCTGGATTGTTAGATTCGCACCAGATTCAATAAATTGCGCCGCGGAACCAGTCGGCGTAAAGTCCAAATCCACCGAAGGAGTATCTACAGATATAGAGAGAGTAGCCGACCCAGAAAGTGGCGCCGCATGAGAATTTGGCGTTGAAAAGTCAAAAAGAAGATTAAACGAAAAGAATAATAAATAGATAATTAGCCCAATCGGCCCCAACAGGAGAAAATCAGAAATCCGAGTGCCATTTTTTGATCTCTGGCCCATACGAATTTTATTACCGAGCCTAAAGGCTCCCGTATTTTTGATTCCCAAATTTAACACTTGTACTAGTATAGCATAAACACTATCATAAACAAAATTTATTCATGATGATATTTTCCACCAACCGCAATCTCTTGCGCTCGATAAATTTGTTCCGCTAGCATCACGCGCACAAGCTGGTGGGGAAAAACTAGCCTTGAAAGGCTCCAAACCAAATTAGATTTCTGCCTCACCTCTTCACTCACCCCGAAAGCCCCGCCAATAATAATCACCACTTCCTTACTATTCACAAACTGTCTTGATAAGGTCTCGGAAAGTTCTGGTGACGATAAGTTTTTTCCTCGCTCATCAAGCAAAATCACATACTGCTGCCCCGAAAATGGCCATTTCGCAAGATATTGGTTCAGTTTTTCTTCCTCAATCAATTCCCAAACCACATCAAACGGCTTCTTTAATCGCTTTTCATACTCAAAAACCGCCTCCTCGACCCACTTCAAATGTTTTCTACCACCAGCAATAATCTTAATCATTGTAATAATTATATAACATTCCAAAAAATCGTCATATTCAGCAGTATTTATTACAACAACTAATATCAGACCTCTGTTCAACTTGTGGAAATCTTTGTATAAATAATTTATACAAATTTTTGTTGACAATTTTACAAGACTAGCATAATATAATATCAATATTATATTAAACAGACAGGATGCGAGGTGATGTCTGAATTACCAGAAAAACAAATAAAACGACTCCGCTCGCTAATTCAAGAAGCGGAAACCAATCTAGCAGCTGCCAGGGAACTTTTAAATTCTGTCGTCGGCGATGGTGATATTGTTACCACTCCGAGAGAAGTTATCGTTTCCGCACCTGAGGGTAAAATTATCGAAGGTGTTTTTGACGGCCAAATCATGATTGACCAAGACGGCAAAAACTATCCAGTCCCAGCCAACTATGCTAGTAAGTCCAAGCTAGTTGAAGGTGACATTATGAAACTTACCATCACACCAGAAGGAAAGTTCCTCTACAAGCAAATTGGGCCAGTCGAGCGCAAAACCGTAATCGGTACCCTCACTCACCATGATGATAAATATTTCGTCGAAGTAAGTGGCCGCGAATACGAAATTCTTTACGCTTCCGTAACCTATTTCCGCCTTCGCGAAGGAGCGCAAGTTTCCGTTGTTATTCCAGCGAACAATGATCAGGCTAACTGGGCTGCCGTCGAAGCTGCACTCTAGAAGAATAAAAAAATAGACCCATGAAAATGGGTCTATTTCGTGCTACAATATTTTCAATGAAGGCTCTCTATCGAAAATATAGACCGCTCCATTTATCCGAAGTTATTGGGCAGGATAAAACTATCGAGCAATTACAAGGCGCCTTAACCAAGGGTAAAATTTCTCACGCCTACCTCTTTGTTGGTCCACGCGGCTGCGGCAAAACCTCTGTCGCTCGTATTTTTGCCCACGAAATTAACCATTTCGACTATCAACTTGAAGACTCCTATATTGACATCATTGAAATCGATGCCGCTACTTTCACTAGCGTCGACAATATCCGCGAACTTCGTGAAAAGGCCATGATTATGCCGACACTTGGCAAATACAAAGTTTACATCATCGACGAAGTACATATGCTCTCGAATAGCGCCTTTAATGCTCTCCTTAAAATCCTCGAGGAACCGCCAGAGCACGTGATTTTCATCATGGCTACCACTAACCCAGAGAAAATCCCAGCCACCATCATCTCTCGCACTCAAATTTATCGCTTCAATCTGGCCGAGCCAAAAGTTATGCAAGATTTTTTGCGTTCCGTCTGCGACAAAGAGGGAATTAAAATCTCCGACGATGCACTCAAAATCATCACCGAACGGGGTGGCGGATCTTTTCGTGATTCACTCTCCATTCTCAACCAGATCGGCACAATTAATCTTTCCGAAAAAACTATCGAGGCCAGCGACGTTTCAGCCGCCCTTGGTATCCCAGAACATCAAGAAATTCAAAACCTCATCAACTTCTACGAAAATTCCGATACAGAAAATATTACAAATACTCTTGCCACCCTTTTAAATTACGGCATTACCGCCGAATCAATCACCTTAGAATTAATTAATCAAATTCTAAAGAACCCAACTCCAAAATCACTTCAACTCGTCGACCAGCTTTTCAATGTCACTGGAAGTTTCCTCGAAGCCAAACTCACTGTTGCCCTAATCTCGAATAGCTTCGCAACCCCCGCCGCTGTAACCTCCACAGCTTCCATAGCGCCAGTTTCCTCTCCACAACCAACCACTCCTACCTCAACAGCCACTCCTACTGCCTCAACAGCCACTTCAGCCCCGCATTCGGCAACCACTAATCCGCAATCTTCAATACAGTCCTCTTCAACCCCAGGCGCTAAACCAAGTCCCTTTGCCGAACTCCGTGAACAACTAGCTAAAAATGCCAAAAATCATAAAGCCGAACGCGCATTACCTCCGAAAGAACCCGAAGAAATGATTGAAGAAGCACCACCAACACTACCGGAAGCAGTAGTTAGTTCTTCCGGTGACTTCAACTTTAATGGCTTCGTCGCCAACGTGACAAATATTAACCCGACCTTGATGACTGCCCTTAAAAAATCCTTCTTTGTTATTGAAGGCAAGAATTTCGATATCTATCCAGAAAAAGCAGTGTACTGGCGTATTTTAGGACAAAAAAATAACCTAGAAATTTTACGTGGCGCCACCAACTCTATCGAATTGACCGTCAGAAACCCTGACGTTGAAGTTATTCCAAAAACCGCCGTCTCTTTTGAACAGGCTGCCGCCGGTCAAACCAAAAAAGCAGTCACGGTTTCCCCAAAAATTGAGTCACTCTCTGCTATAATGGGAGATATCCAGGAGGTAAACGAAAATCCATTTTAGGATTTTTGAGGTGTAATTATGGTAGAAACAAAAGACGATTCCGAAAAGAAGCCTAGAAAAAAGACCATTTCTCAAAATGATCCAGAATTGTTTGGTGGCCGCATTCCGCCCCAAGATATTGAAGCCGAACGCTCTCTGCTTGGCGCAATTTTGCTTGACGATTCTGCTTTTCCGGATATTCTTGAAAAGATTAAACCGATTGATTTTTATGAAAAGAAACACGGCGCCATATATCGCGGCATGATGTCGCTTTACGAGCATAACCAGCCGATCGATCTTTTGACTCTCACTTCTGAACTTCGCAATCTAAAACTTCTCAAAGATATCGGTGGCGCATCTTATCTCACTGAACTTACCAATGTAGTACCTACAGCTGCTCACGTTTTATCCTACTCAAAACTTGTTGAACAAGCCTCCATCCGTCGCCGACTCATTCGCGCGGGTACCGAAATCACTAATCAAGCTTACGATAGTGCAACGGATGTTTCCGCCATGCTTGGCGCTGCCGAGAAGGAACTTTTTGCCGTCTCCGACCAAACCACTAAAACCGAATATGCGGCCCTTGAAGATCTTCTGGTCGACGCTTTTGACCGCATGGAAGCGCTACACACCAATAAGGGCTCTATGCGTGGCCTAAAAACTGGCTTCCGTGACCTCGATAATAAAACCGCAGGATTCCAGCGCGGCGATCTCATCATCATCGGCGCCCGCCCAGCCATGGGTAAAACCACTTTCGCTCAAAACCTAGCCTATAACATTGCTGGCATCAATAAACGCGGCGTCCTCTTCTTCTCTATGGAGATGGCAAAAAATGAGATTGTTGACCGTATGATTGCTACCACCTCTGGTGTTGACTCTTGGCATATCCGTACCGGCAACATTTCATCCGACGATTTTGCAAAAATCGGTGACGCACTTGGTGAAATGAGTGAAATTCCACTCTATCTTGACGACACCAGCTCTATGACTGTGCTCGAGCTCCGCAATAAAGCCCGTCGCGCCGCTCACGATCATGACATTGGCCTAATCATTGTCGACTACCTTCAGCTTATTTCCGGTTCCGATCGTTATGCCGGTAACCGTGTGCAAGAGGTGACTGAAATTTCCCGTGGCCTTAAAACTCTCGCACGTGAACTTGAAATTCCAGTCATCGCTCTCGCTCAGCTTTCTCGTGGTGTCACCGGCCGTGACGATCCTCGTCCAGTCCTCTCTGACCTACGTGAATCCGGTTCCATCGAGCAGGAC
>JABCPR020000023.1 GCA_013332965.2 Candidatus Saccharimonadota bacterium
ACATCGCAAAAGTAGTTAAATGTACCGACATCGAAGGGACTCATCTTCATCTCTGTGAAATCGATGCTGGCATCCGCAATGCTGAGTTTAGTACGCTGGAAAGCGGTCTGATTCAGGTCGTCTGCGGTGCACCAAATGTCCGTGCCGGCATTCTGGTAGCCTGGCTTGCTCCTGGCGCCATCGTTCCGTCCACTTTTGGCACCGAAAATTTTCAGCTCTCTGTGCGTAAACTTCGTGGCTATGAAAGCTACGGCATGATCGCCGGTCCTGACGAATTGGGCTTTGGCAACGAACATAAATATATTGCCGAAATCACACCAGATCTCGCCAACCCTGGCGATGCCTTCTCCAGTGTCTTTGGCCTAGACGATTTAATTATTGATATTGAAAATAAATCTCTTACCCATCGCCCTGACACCTTTGGTATTATTGGTTTTGCCAGGGAAGTAGCCGGTATTCTCGGCCAGAAATTTGACGAGCCAAAGATCTATCAAGGTGATTTTAGGTCTCAAACAGAGGTCTTTACCCGCAAAAATAACGAGTTGTCTATCGAAATTACTGATTCAAAACTCTGTCCACGCTATTCCTGTGTTGTTTTAGAGCAATCAGACTTTATTAAAGAACCTACCCCAGAGGTCCCGGATAATCGTCCACTCACCAAAGATAGTATTTTCCTCTACAAAGCGGGTATGCGTCCAGTCTCCCAAATTGTTGACGCCACCAATCTCACTATGCTTGAAACCGGTCAGCCGCTTCACGCCTTTGATTATGATAAATTCATTGCCGTCGGTGGCAGTGACCAGCCAAAAATTCTAGTTCGCCGTGCTAAGGAAGGCGAAAAACTCACTCTCCTTGATGACACGGTCGTCGATCTAAATGAAAATGATATTGTGATCACCTCAAATGATATTCCAGTTGCACTTGCTGGCGCTATGGGTGGCAAAAATACTGAGATTGACGAGAATACGACGCGTATCTTACTTGAGTCAGCCACCTTTAGTCTCTATAATCTCCGCAAAACCCAGATGGCTCACGGTATTTTCTCTGAAGCTATCACACGTTTTACAAAAGGTCAGCCAGCTTTTGGCACCGTCCCAGCCCTGCAACTCTGTCTTGAAAAACTCGGAGTCAAAAATCTGGACCAAGTTACCTTTACGGACCAAAACTCGGTTGAAAATCAGCCTAATTCGGACAAATCTCTAATCGTCATCTCCCTTTCAGATCTCAATCAAACTCTCGGTGCAAATTTCACCGTCACCGAAGTAAAACAGACACTCGAGAACGTCGGATTTATCGTCGACACCAACGCCGAACAGCTTGTCGTTCAGGCTCCACTCTGGCGCACCGATATTCATATTAAGGAAGATATTTATGAAGAGATGGGTCGCCTCACTGGTTTTGATAATATTCCAAAAACCTTGCCAATTAGATCGTTTAAAGGTAGTCCAAAAAATCCACTTTTCGCGATCAAAACAGAGCTACGCAATATCTTGTCTGATACCATCGGCGCAAATGAGCTGTTAACCTATAGCTTCGTCTCAAAATCTCTTCAACAAAAAGTTGGTGAAAATATCGAAGACAGTTATGAAATTGTCAATTCGATTTCACCAGAACTCCAGTGCTTCCGTCAGTCCATCATTCCAAGCCTGCTTGAAAAAACCTATGAAAATCAAAAAGCCGGCTTTAAGGATTTTGTACTCTATGAGATGAACCAGGTCGCCAAAAAGAGCTTTGGTATGCAACCTGATCAGACGCCAAGTCTGGAATCGCACCTCGCCATCTGTCTTGAAGGTGATTATTACCAAATCAAACAAATTTGTGAGACACTCGGTCGCCGCCTCGGCTTTGATTTTAAATTTACTGACTTCAAGTCCGCCCAATATCCATATTTTGAGCCACTCCACTCTGTCGATATTAAAGTTGGCCAAACTGTGATTGGTGCCCTTGGTGAAATAAAACACACCGTCTTAAAAGGTATGAAGTTAAAAAATATCGCCGCCCTCGAAATCAACCTCATCCCATTACTCTCTCTCACCCCAATTCTTCGTGGAGCACAAAAAATCAGTCGCTTCCCATCCGTCACCCGTGATCTTACCGTAAAAACACCAGATCAAGTCTCGTTTGCAACTCTAAATCAGGAGATCGAAAAAGCCTTGAAGCGTGACAATTTTGTCTACGAAATTGAGCCAGTTTCTATCTATCGTCAGACTGAAAATAGTGAAACCAGAAACTGTAGTTTCCATCTCAGCTTCGCCAGCACCGTAAAAACTATGAGTGCGGACGAAATCTCTGATATAATGAAGCAAATCGCACAAAATATTACAGAACTTGGCGCAGAGATCATCTAATCCTACGTCCAGACTTTTTCCAAGGAGGTATATGCAAGAAAAAGAACTTAAAACCAGCCTAAGCCAGCGCATCATTATCGGTATTATTGCCGTATTACTCTTCGCTTCGACCATCGCCATCTATGCTTTAATTGTATTAAATGGCGAGAAAAATAAGGCCACTAGCTCCGTAAAAAAAGAAGAGCTTGCCGCCGTGACTAAGGAATTAACCGAAAAGCAAAAACAATTAAAAACCGCTTCCGAGAAGATGTCAAAGCAGTATTTTAATACCCTCAACTCTTTCAGAAGCAAAGTCAAAGCTTATAATGCTGAATCCGTCCAAAACGCTGGCCTTAAGGTTTATGATCTCAAGTCCAGCGACGGTGCTGAGATCACCGACGCCACAAAGTCTTACTACGCTTACTATATCGGTTGGTGCCCAGACGAGTCTGTCTTCGACTCATCTTTTGATGACCCAAAGAAGCCGACCACGCTCAAAGAGCCTCTCGCCGTCACTAATCCAGCCAGCCTCATCGCCGGTTGGTCAGAGGGAATTAAGGGTATGAAAATCGGCGCAGTACGTGAAGTCGACATCCCGGGTGCGCTTGCTTATGGTAATGATCGTGAAATCTGTGGCGCCAAAAACTCCCCTCTCAAATTCATCATCCTCCCAATCAGTGTAACCGATGAATATAAAACTCTAAACTCTGAATACAGTAAACTCTATAATAAATATCAGAAAATTCAAGCCGAAATTAACGGCCTCGGCGCTTAGAAGAAATACTCCTGGAGATCCCAGGAGTATTTTTTAACATAAGCCTATTGACAAAAAACCAGAAGTATTATATAATAAAAATGTCCTGTGACGAGTGCTCACAGGAAGTGTTATTCTCAAACAAAGGGGGAAAAATTATGTTTGCTTCTAGTTTTAACAAGTTTGTTGCTATTTGGTTGCTTCTGCTTCCGTTCCTTTTTGGCTTCTTTGATTGCACTGGTAAACCGGTCATCGTGGGAGAGCCGAGAAGACTTGAGATGAGATACAGAGCGCGCTTCCCGCAGGCATTGCGCAGACGTTTTGACCATGCAGTCTTGCTGGCAAACACCGTCATCGCAATACTCGGTTGGATGAGATACTGGGACGCATACAGAATACCGTCTGTTATGTCCTTAGGCTGGTCCGTGGTTTGTGTGTGGATCTTTCTGGTCCTCTTAGTTGCGTTTCTGACTCGTTACATAATGGGGCAGTTATATCTCTATGGATCATCTTTGAAGATGTTCATTATGGAGAGATTCGCAAAGTTCAACAAGCATCACTATAAGATCGACAGAACTGGTACCTACATTATTCTTCCGATAGATGAATATCTTGGAAGAAAAGTACGTAAGTGCAGAAAAGTCGAAAAAGGTGAAGGATCTAATGTCGTAGATATTCAGTCTAGAAAGACTGGACGTCACACTTCAGACCGTGAAGCAAAGTAATTTTCTCTCTTCACAAAAGCCCCACTTCGGTGGGGCTTCACCTTTTTATACGCTCGTCTTTTCGCTAATTATCCTATACCATTCGCGTAGCTTCTCTAAAATCTCCGGATCGATCGGCCTTCCGTCGGCCGTTTTTTGTCCGTCTTTTGCTAGGATTTCCAGATTATTCAAACTAGCAAAGAAGCGTCCACTTTGTTTTTTGATCCGCTCCAGGCGGTCGGCTTCCCAGAGTGAAAGTTCTGCAGCCGACAATGATTCCTTAAAATTGCGGCCCTTATAATGTAAAAATAGTTTCGGTAGTCGCTCATCGACAAACTCGGGATGAAGATCACTTAGGCCATTAATATCAGACGCTTGAATCTTACGGCAAATTCGTCTATCTCCATCCGGCAAAAAGCCATCATATAATCCCGCCTCCACGTCAAGAGACTTCGGAAAATCACTCTTCTTCTCATATAAACTGCGCATCCTTTCGGCAAAATCAGGATGTGCTAATAAAATCCGCAAGTTCTTTTGTATCAATTCTTTTGTTAAGCCAATTTTCTCCCAACCGGAAGTCCCCCGAGGGTGCGGCGCCACGGGATCGTTTGATGCCTCCTCCGACACTGCGTCAAGAACAGAGATCGGGGCCACCGCCGAGCATTTATTAAAACATAATTCCTTCACCGCCTCACCGAAATCGAACCAGGTCTGATATTCCTTACCGACGCGGCTGATTTTAGTCTCAGGCACAAAATTCTTTTCCGCCTCCAGCAATTCCTCGAGATTATATCTTAAATTAAAGACCAAAATATTACCATTCTTGCTGGGCGCTAGAGGAAAAGCGACGGAAGTATTCAAAAAATCTGAACTATATCGGCCAGAGGTATAAACAAATGGCTCAGGGTTTTGCAGATTCGCTAGTTTCTGCACCACTTTTTTATCGCGCATCTTCAAAAGATAATTAAAAATCTGCGGCTGTTTATCGCGAAGTAGTCTAGCGAGTGAAATTAGGGCCTCCACATCCGAGAGTGCATCGTGAGCTTTTTCGTGCGTAATTTTATTTAACTTCGAGAGTAGTTCTAGCTTATTTGCTGCCTTTTTTGTCCCAGTTTCAGGATCAACCTTAACTGGCCAAACAATACCTTCCGGTCTCAAAGCCCGCACCATCCTCACCACGTCAAGAAGGTCCCAGCGGCTACGCCCATCTTTCCATTGCCACTCGTATGGATCATAGAAATTCCGCCAGAACAAATATCGCATATGTTCATCGTCAAAGCGCACTGAGTTATAGCCACAGACAATCGTGTTTGGTGTGAAAATCTCCTCTGAGACTACTTTGCAAAATTCCGCCTCAGAAAGTCCTGAAGCGACCGTCTCCTGTGGCAAAATATGAGTCACCATAATCGCATCTGGACTAGGTAAAGTATCATCGTTTAATTTAATCAAAAGGTTCACGGGTTCGCCAACTGATTCCAAGTTGAAATTTGTGCGCTGTCCCGCAAATTGCATAATCCGATCTTCCCGCGGGTTAATGCCCGACGTCTCGAGGTCATAAAAGAAAAAACTCGGCTCACTCTCTCTGTCAAAATCGCCCCTCCTCCCGCCATTTGCCTGATAGTATGCTGCCTGGTCCGGATCAAAACGTGAATTCATGACTCTATTATAGCAATAAATAAAATATCCAAAACTATGCTATTATTCAATTATCAAATCGGCATTAAATTTAAAATGCCGAAAATAAATAGAGAGGATCGTATGCGCAGAACTAAGAAGACTCCGGAATATCAAGCCACAATAAGACGGAGTTTGCACTATTTTTTTGAGGTAAATAAAAAATACAAGTGGTATAATCTTGCCATTTTGGTTCTAATCCCTATTATTACTTTAATAAAATCTACAATCGCGCCACTCATTATCGCTAATATTGTTGAAGTTCTTTCGACTTCTCGTGCGGAAGATTTTATTAATCCAGGTAACCTACTCCAGATACCAATTGTTCAAAAAATTCTCCCTCAAGGCCTCCTAATTCTTGCGCTCGAAATCATCGGTCCGATAATTTTAGGTAATTTGCAAATGTATCTAATCTGGAAAATGGAGCTACTTGCCACAAACGACCTCACCTCGAAATGCTTTGATGTGATTAATAATCAATCTATGCAATTTCATTCCGAGCGTTTTTCAGGATCACTCGCCTCTCAGGTTTCTAGATTCGCTAATGCTTACGAACGATTCATGAATAGCACGATTATGAATATTTTGCCACTCATAATCTCCCTAGTCTCCATCTTTGCGGTCCTATTTATGCGAACCCCAATCTTTGCAGGTATTCTCCTAGCTATTTTGATCTTCTTTACATTTATCTCATCTCGTAAAATGGATAAAATCGCTGAATACAATAAGGCCTGGTCAAAGGCCATCAGTGACCGCGAAGGTCAGTTTGCCGATTCTGTTACTAATATTATGACAGTTAAATCTTATTCTCAGGAGAAATATGAGCGCAAACGTTATAACGAATATCAAGAAAAAATTTTCATCACTGGTAGACAAGCTACGTTAAGCGTTGTCGAACGTAACCTGGTTTTTCATGGCTTTATTTTATCAATCAATATCTTAATGCTTTGGTTTATTATCTTTGGTGTACCACTTTTCTCTCTTTCGATCTCCACTATTCTATTAATCTTCCAATATACGCAAACTATTCAAGGGAAGCTCTGGAACATTAGTGGCATTTTCCGAAGTTTCATGCGGGTCTTCGGCGACGCCCATGAGATGACCGTGATTCTCGACACTGTCGATACTGTCGTCGATGAGAAAGGCGCCAAGAAGCTGATTGTCGATAAAGGTTCT
>JABCPR020000024.1 GCA_013332965.2 Candidatus Saccharimonadota bacterium
CCAATGTGGGGCTTAATCCTGCTTTTTAAAATATTCGTCAATAATTTGCTTACACCCTTCAAACCCTACCCCAAATTCAGCTCTATAACCCCTCGCACGTAGTTTTTCAAGCATTTTAGCTTGTTCTTCGAGGTGTTGGTCTTTTTTAAGAGTACCGTCTTTTTTATAAGGTGAGTTTGACTCTGTTTTAATTTCTAGATATAAACCGCTTAGTGTTTTAGCTTCTACTAGAATATAGCCGCCACCTTATGCTGTCTTTACTTTTACTTCTTTAGGTTTTGCTATAAATAGATCCGGATAACCCCTTTCCGGATGTAGTCTCTTATGTTTCGCTGCTTGGCCAGGTGTCAATTTGAGATCGGCTGCAATATCAAAACGATAGATCACATCTGGGTATTGAAGTTGCAGGTAGCGAGCAACCTGTTCATAGAGATTATGCTCTGAGTTGTATTTTGGGAGTCGTCTCATTTTGTATCGTCTCTATATTCTTGGCTAAACTCCCATAATCCACCGAAATCTTTGACATTTGGGTGGGTCTCGCCACCTAAGATAGTATTTTTATTAAATTTATTAAAGTCTTCATTGCAGTCATAGAAATAATAACTAAAATCATCACCCAGTAGGTCTAGTGCCACGTCCATAATTAAGTCAGATGTGTTAGTAAGACCAATAAACCCTGTGTAGATTTTGTATTTTTCTGCTAGAGTATGAACACTACTCTTTAACTCATTTTCGTATTTTTCTTGCTTGGAATAGGCTTCAGCTAATTTTATGAAAGCTTCTTTACTCAATTTACATTTACTTGCCATGGCGTTCTCTCTCATTCATTTTATATTCATCTAGCACCTCTAACGGCGCATCCCTAAAGAATCTTCCAATACTAGATATTGTTGGGAAGAACTTAGTAACCTCATCGGGTTTAGACAACTCTGAAAAATCGTACTTAGAGGCGTATTCTAATAAGTGATGCATTCTTAATGCTCTAATTACAAGTGCAATTTGCTCTCTTGATGGTAGTGGTACCCCGCCATAAAACTGGCTCTCTTGAATTATCGTAGGCATAACCCAATCGACAATATTCTGCCCATTTTCCATTTCTTTTTTCTTATGTCCAGTGTAAACCATCATTCCTCCTTTCTTGCGCCACATTTACCGCACTTGCCATCTATCGTATGGGGCATACAATAGCAATTTTCGCAGAGGCTAACATCGTAGTCTACTACGCTAGTTCTAAATTCTTGATATTCATCTTCTGTATGGGTGCCGGTGTAATATTCCATTGCCTCATCAATTCCACGAGCTTCGCAAATTAGGGCGGTCTTTAAGACAATAGTAGCCTCATTCGCTAAACGCTTGAAAGTTGTCTCTCGAACGTCTTCGTGAGGGAGTTTTGTATCTGATTTAATCTGAGATAAAATCCCCTCTACTATTTGATTAATTGTCGTGAGCTTCATCTTCATTCCTTTCCCGTAATATCTTTATCAACATTGAACTTCTTCTTTTTGCTTGCCATACGAATTTTTGCCCAGTAGATTTGCTTGTCGCTCTTAGAATGTATGGCAGGTTTATGGGAACTAAGTTTTCCCCAATCTACTGGGACGTCAAATTCATTCTTCTTCATTAGGCTGGTCTTTATCTAATAAATCAGGGCTATGATGAATATCACCGATAATCTTATACTGACTAGACATATGCTTATATAAATCAAATATCTCATCGTTTTTTGTTTTATCCAATAATCCAAGCCGTGGACTGTTAGGGTCTTTTACTACAACGAATTTACCGATACATCGTCTGTCGTAGGGATACTTCATCTTAATTATGTCCCCCTCATATATCATACGACCGTTTTTGTCATAGATACCGGTATCTTGTTCGATAGTGACGGTTGGCCCATATGGTATATTAACGCCAATGTAGTCTTTATCTTCTGGCTCGAAGTTCCACGCTCCTTCTTTAAGAATCAAGCAACCTACTTTATGCATTCCGAACCTACTGCTCCAAACTCTAAATTTTAATTCACGCATTATTAATTTTGTCCTTTATTTCCCAAAATATAACCACCATTTATATATTGACTGGTTTAGTTTTTCTTCTTTTAGTCCTAAAATCTTCTTATTATTGTCTTCATAAACTTCAATCTGCTTTTTGACCAGTTCATTACTATGAAGCTCAGGGTAGGCCGAGACGACAGCAATAGCATTATCGGGCGTGAGATCTTTGTACGTCTGACGCTCGTGAGCTAAGTAGCTTGCAACTGTGGCTTGAATCTTAGACTCAATCTCAGCGTTCTGTGATTGATATAACTCAATCTTTGAATCTATTGTTGGTTCAGTTAGGACGATTGATAAAATAGATATAAAAGCTATTAGAGCAATAAAGAAACCAGATACAGAAAATACATATGCTACCTCAGCTCCATCGCAATAAATCCTCTTGGGAATGTTCATGGATATAATCCATGTGACTAGTAGGGCTATCAATATAATTATTAGCATTATACTATGTACTCCTCAACGACAAATGGTTCTTGGCCTAGCCTATCTTTTGTCTCATCATCTTCAATTAGATAACCTTCAACAATAATAGCGTCGTAATTAAACTTACTGGTGCGCTGTTCATCCGTCATCTTATCCCATTCATCTTTTTTGATTCTTAATTCCATACGGCTCTGTACAATGCGTACGTTACCGTCTAATTCTTTTGTAACTTTTAACATCTTAATCATTTATTCTTCTCCCATCTCATACTTACGCACTATTTCCCACTGCTCTTTGTGCTCTTCGAGGGATTTCTTTAGTGTTTCTTTAGTCTTGAAATAAATTGTTCCTGAATAATATAAATTACCCCAGTCACATTCCCAGTTCTGGTGATCTTTATCATAAAAAACATACCAATTATGTTTTTCGCAAAAAAACTTTCCGCCCTCAGCATCATCTAAGAGAATTTGGCGAGCGATAAGATATTTTTTATAAACTTCGGCATCTTCTTCGGTTTTGAAGTAATTACCAGTACAGAAACGATAATTATCAGCTTTATGTCCGTCTTCAGTAGAACTGTATATGCCACCAGTACCACCAGTACACCAATATCTTCCGGCATACTCTGCCCTCCACCTCTTATCATCATGGATTTCCTCGAACCAGTCTTTAAGAATGTTTGGAAATTTCTCAAGCGTTTTATGATTGTAAGCCATAATATCTGACCCTTTAAGGCGAAGATCGTTATTGTTATCTAGATAGAACTCATCACCCCCATTAAATGTTGGTAAGTCTTTTTTAAGCTTGTACTGTTTCATTTTATTTCTCACTTTCCTTAATAATTCACGGGAAACATTTCCGATCCCTCTGATTTACGTGGCATTATCACCGCAATATCAATATTTTTAACGCCTTTTTCTCTTAGGTAACGCTCAGTTTTCTTGATCTCCGCTAAGCTAGTGTTTATAATTTTGTGTTCCGACCCGTCACTAGCTTCGTAACGAATTACGTAGCTTAGTGGTAGTACTGGTTTTAGTTGTCTTCGTTTCATAATTTCATAGACTCTACCAAGGGTTTTAAAAGCAATTCAGGTGGGTAGAATTGCTCAGGCAGTTTTAATGTACTCAACTTTTTTAATACTGCCCTATCTCTACGACTCTCCCTTGGTAGAGAGAGTAGAGTGGCTGCATCTAAGTTGACATTTAACTGGCTTTTTACCAGCACCACCCTAACTAATTGTTAATTGCTAATTTGATGATTTGACCGGTCGACTTCCTTACGTAATAAGCGGAGCCTTTTTCCGCGAATTTTACAAATCTATAACCTCGTTTTCCTATTAATCCGCCTCTGTCACCGACAGTCTTGGCTCGCTCTGGCCCAGTAAGACCGTCTTTACCGGGTTCAGGATGCGCGAACCCACCGGTGTGACCTAATCGTCCACCTTTTTGTCCGATATTTTTGTAAAAATCTTTGCCTTACTTTTCACGGTTTGTTGCAGCAGTTTTAAGGCCACCTTGCTTTGTTCCAGCCATAATAATTTCCTTTCTTCATGGTTGGGCGAGCAAACAACCTCTCGCCCAATGAGCATGAATGTGGCTGCGTCTTTGACATTTGACTGATTTCACATCAGCACCACAGTTCTATGCTTTATTTTTAGTTTCTTCTGCTTCTATCACCTCTACTTCTAAGCCTTCTTTTGGTATATCCGGATAGTTCTTATTCCCGTCTGATTGGTCAACTTCAATAGCTTTCTGCATATCTATCGAGAGTGGTGCATATTTGCTTAAGATAAGCTTTAACACAGTTTTCTTTGCCATAGCATCGAAGTTATCTTTCCAGATACCAGTGCCGTACTTAAAACTTTGGCTGTATCTAGTAGCGTGCGCCTTGATTTCTGCCGAACTCATATATAATGTTTGGCGATAACCGTTTAACAGTTCAAAGTATGCGACATAGCCAGCAGTGTTGAGTTGCTCTCGTTCAGTGTCATCATCTAACCAATCGAAATCAATCTCGCCAGTTAAGCGATTACGGCTTTTAATTTCGCCTTCTTTAACCTCTGTGGTATTGATGGTTTTGAATTGGCCAGA
>JABCPR020000025.1 GCA_013332965.2 Candidatus Saccharimonadota bacterium
AAAATAAAAAACTAAACGTCATTGTTACGGTCCGCTCAAACGACGTACCCCTCGGTATGCCCTTCAACGTCACACAATACGCCGTACTCTGCCATCTAATCGCCAAAGTCTGCAACCTGGAACCAAGCCTCATGACCTATGTCATCAATGATGCCCATATCTATGAAAATCAAATCCCCGGCATAGAAGAACAGCTCCGCCGTCGTGACGAAAAACTTAAAAAAGACGGCGCACTTTTCAAGGCTCCGAAACTTTATATTAATCCTGAGATCACCGATTTTTTCAAATTCGATAATTCAAAAGAACTAAAAGATATTCAGTTGATTGATTATAAACATCAGGGCCGCATCATGATGCCAGTCACCGAATAATATTAAGTCCAAACAGGAGTCACATGAGTTTTAGTATCATCGCCGCCATCGGCAAAAATCGCGAATTAGGTAAAAAAGGAGGCCTAGTTTTTCAAATCCCTGGCGACCTCAAATTTTTTAAACAAACCACATTAGGTTTTCCTGTCGTCATGGGGCGCACCACTTTCTTAAGCCTCCCTAAAATGTTGCCAGGTCGCAAGCATTACGTATTGTCACCAGACGAAGAGCCAACCTTCCCAAAAGAAGTCACCGTTCTGCATAACCTCCAAGAATTTATTAATGAGCATAAAAACGATGAGCAGGAATATTTTGTTATCGGCGGCGGCTCAATTTATCAGCAATTTTTACCATACTGCAATAAACTTTATCTAACGGAAGTAGATGGGGAAGACAAAGAAGCTGATGTTTACTTCCCAGAATTCGACAAAAATAAATATCAAGTAACTGAACTCGGCAAAAACAGTGGTATAGTAGATACAAAGGAAGGTCAATATGTACTAAATTATACTCATAACTTATATCAAAAAATTAAAAAATCAGAAAAGGTAAAGTTATGTTAGAAAATACTAAAAAATCAGTACAAGACCCTATTTTTAATCTAATTGAACAAGAAAAAAAGCGTCAAATTGAAGGGCTCGAACTCATCCCAAGTGAAAATTACGTTTCCGAAAATGTTTTACGAGCTATGGGATCCGTCCTTACCAACAAATACTCTGAAGGCTACCCTTCTTTTGATGGCCTAGACTGGAAAAAGTCCGAAGTCAAAAATCGCAATCCACTTTCAGATTTTGACTGGGGAGAAGACAAAATCGAGGAAACTATCCTCCCAAATTATCGTTACTATGGTGGGCAGACTAATGTTGATCGTATTGAGCGTCTTGCGATCTCTCGCGCCATGAAACTCTTCCATGCTGACCACGCTAACGTCCAACCACACTCTGGTGCTAATGCCAATGAAGCGGTTTATTTTGCCTGGTGCCAGCCTGGTGACAAAATTCTCGCCATGAACCTCGGGCATGGTGGTCATCTCACCCACGGCTCTCCAGTCACACGTTCCGCCAAAATTTATAATTTCATTTCTTATGGCACTACCGAATCTGGCGATCTTGACTATGATGAAATTGAACGTCTAGCCGAAGCAGAACAACCAAAGATTATTCTCGTTGGTTATTCTGCCTTCATGAAAATCCCAGACTTCGCACGTATCGCCAAAATCGGTCAAAAAATCGGTGCGCTTCTAATGGCCGACATGGCTCACGTTGCAGGCCTCATCGCTGGTGGCGCTCACCCAAATCCGCTTGATTTTGGCTTCCACGTCATGACCACTACCACCCACAAAACCCTTCGCGGCCCTCGTGGAGGACTCATTCTCTCAAATGGCAATGTTGCGTCTCCACTCAAAATACCTGAACACACCTTAGAAAATATTCCGATCCTGATCGATCGCGCCGTCTTTCCAGGCACCCAAGGTGGTCCACTCGAACATGTAATTGCCGCCAAAGCTGTAGCCTTCCTGGAGGCTCTCCAGCCAGAATTTAAAGATTACGCCAATCAAATTGTCAGTAATGCCAAGGCTCTTGCCAAAGCGATGAAAGATAACGGCTTCATTCTTCAAGGTGGAGGCACAGAAAACCATCTCATTCTTGCCAATGTCAAAGATAGTTTCGGCATCGATGGCAAATTCTTCGAGCGCGCCCTCGACATGGTCGGGCTCACTTTAAATGCCAATGCCGTCCCTGGCGACAAAGGTGGCGCCTTCCGTCCTTCCGGCGTACGTCTTGGTACTCCAGCCGTTACCACTCGTGGCATGAAAGAAGCTGAAATGAAACAGATTGCCGATTGGATGAAGCAAGTGATGGAAATCTGTCAAAAGACCAAGACTGAAGAGGCCCTAGAAGAACCAGAATTTAAATCTGAACTAGATAAAATTCATCAAGAAGTCATCGCACTATCAAAACAATTTAAAGTTCCCGGCCTAAACTAAGGAGTTATATGAAATTAGAGTTTAAAAATATCAAAAAACTTTTCGGCAAGAAAATTGCCCTAAACGACATTAGTTTCACCGCCAAAAGTGGTCGCGCCTTCGGCCTACTTGGTCGCAACGGTGCCGGAAAAACCACTACAATTCGCATCCTCATGGATGTTTTTAAAGCTAATGGTGGCGAAGTACTATTAGATGGCAAACAACTGGATTATAAAACGGTAAGTTTCGGTTATCTCCCTGAAGAGCGTGGACTTTATCCCAAGGAAAAGATTTTTAATCAACTCGTTTATCTCGCTACCTTGAAGGGCATGGAGAAAAAAGCTGCAGAAGAATCCGTTAATTACTGGCTTGATTTTCTCAATATGACAGAATACAAGACCAAACAACTCGACACTCTTTCAAAAGGGAATCAGCAAAAAATTCAGCTCATCTCAAGCATCGCCCATAACCCGGATATTGTGGTTTTTGACGAACCGTTCACCGGCCTTGACCCAGTCAACGCCAAATTACTTGAAAGTGTTGTAAAAGAACAAATCAAACAGAATAAAATTGTGATTTTCTCCAGCCATCAAATGAATTACATCGAAGAGTTCTGTGATGATATCCTAATTATGAAAAATGGTGAAATCATGATTACGGGCAATATTAAACAAATTAAACAAAGTTATCAGCGCGACAAGCTTAAAATCGAATCCAAAGACGTTAAAAAGATTAAAGCCGACTACAAAGATCAAACTGAACTTGAGGATAGCACAAACCTAGTCTTCAAGATGGAATCCGCTGATCAAAAACAAAAGGTCATGCAAAAACTAGTCAAAGAATATGATATAGATAGCATCGGAGTGTTGGAGCCAACACTAAACGACATTTTTGTCGAATATGCAGGTGACGAAAAGGAAATTGCCGAAATTGAAAAACTAAAAGAGGAAGAAAGAGCCTAGTATGAAACAATTTTTTACAATTTTTAAGCACGAGCTATCTCAATATTTTAAGAATAAGATATTTGTCATCACGACTCTTATCCTGATTCTTGCGGTCTCCGGTTTTCTGTTTGCCCCACGCATTGGCGAGATCATCAACAAATCAAAAAATGCCGAATCAAGCGAAGAGAAAAAATCTGAGGTTCTAGTCAAATCTGATAATGCTAACTTAGAAAAACTCCTCCCGGCCATCGCCGCAAGTTTTCCACAGCAAAATGTCAAAATTACAAACGATTCCATTGATGAAATCAAAAAACAGATCAAAGATCAGTCTGTCGAGTTCGCTTTCGTCTTGTCATCCAACCTAAAATCTTATACCTATCTAGCCAACGTCTCGGCCCTACAAGATCCAAACCTAAACACAATGGATAATCTCCTCAAAACCCTCTATTCACACGCTTATCTTAAAAAACGTGGTCTAAACGACACCCAGATCGCCGAAGTTCAAAACCCAAACATCACTCATACAATCGAAAGCATCAGTGAAGATGGCACAAAAAATTTCTGGTACGCCTATGTCATGGTCTTTGTTCTCTACATGGTGATTATGATGTTTGGCCAAAAAGTTGCCATGAGTGTAGTAACCGAAAAAACTTCTCGTGCCATGGAGGTACTAATCACCAGTGCTAGTCCAGTCGCTCTAATGTTTGGTAAGATTTTAGCCTCCAGTGTTGCCGGCATCTTCCAAATTACCGCCATTTTCGGATCCGCCTTCATTTCCTACAATATCAATAAATCCTATTTCGAGACCAACGCCGTCATCAACACCCTCTTCAATTTTCCAGCCTCACTCGTCGGTTACCTACTTATCTTCTTCCTCCTAGGCTTTCTCATCTACTCCTTCCTCTTTGGCGCCATGGCTTCCACCGTTTCTAAAATCGAAGATCTCTCATCTGTCGTCATGCTGATTCAAATCATCTTTGTTGCTGGTTTCGTAGTCTCCACCAATGCCATGACAAGTGGCGACGTTAATTCCGAGCTCATGAAAGGACTCTCCCTCTTCCCGCTCACCTCACCTATGGCTATGTTCACCCGCATTGCGATGAGTGAAGTTCCAGGCCTCGAAATCCTACTTTCGGTTGCTTTCCTCATTCTTGCCACCATCCTTATCGGTTACATTGCTGCCAAGATCTACCGCGTCGGTGTATTAATGTACGGCACCAAGCCAACTCTCGGAAAAATCATCAAAGCCATCCGCGAAAATTAAAATATATAAAATTAAAATATATAGTATACTTAAGATGTTGGGGTATTAGCTCAGCTGATAGAGCGCAGCATTCGCATTGCTGAGGTCAAGGGTTTGAATCCCTTATACTCCACCAT
>JABCPR020000026.1 GCA_013332965.2 Candidatus Saccharimonadota bacterium
GATGTGATATGAGCCTTTATTTTCTGGTATAATTAATCTATCTTGGAGGTGGTATGAAAAATAATGAAAATAAAGGTAGGGTAAATCGGACAATTGTTGTGATCTGTGGAGTCTTGCTTGGGGTTGTGCTGATGGCTTTTGGCGTGTATCGCAATATTAATTCAGAATATTCGAAACTAAATCTGCCGACAGCGGAAAAAATTCAGGCTGAAATTAATGAAGCCTATCAAAGATTAGAAACAGATCGCAAGGCATTGCTGGACGAATTTGATAAAAATGGTAAATCTGCCGAATACGATGCGATTAATCGCAAAATTCAGGAGAGAGAAGTTGAAAGGGCGAATCTTGAGGAGAGGCTGCTTCGAATCAATAATCATGAATATGATGGGGTGAAGAAAGATACAATCAATAAATCAGTGCCATTCTTTGTGGGTGGAATTGTAGTAATTCTAGCTACGCTAATAATTTCAGGTGTGCTATTTTCACTCCAGCAAGGGCGCAAGAAAATAAATAAAAAGGTTTTATAGGATTTTATGACTGAGAGACAGATTAAAAAGTTGGAAAAGAATTTTGAGGGGGATGGTTTTTTGGGGCTAACTTCTAAAGAGGTGGAGGAACGCAAGAAAAAAGGATTAGCCAATACAGCGGTGGAAACACCGTCAAAAACAATTGGCGAAATTATTGCATCAAATATTTTTACATACTTTAACTTTGTTTTTCTGTTCATTGCGGCTTTGCTTATTGCAGTTCGTTCTTTCCGAGATTTAAGTTTTTTGCCTCTAATTGTTATTAATTCCCTGATCGGTATTTTGCAAGAGCTTCGAGCGAAGCAGATTTTAGACAAGTTAACAGTCTTACATTCTCCAGAAGTCATGGTAGTGAGGGATGGTAAGGAAATAAAAATCAAAATTCATGAGCTAGTGATGGACGATATTATGGTGATGGTTTCTGGAAATCAGATTCCAGCCGATGCGGTGGTGATTGGCGGTGAAGTGGCGGCGAATGAATCACTACTCACGGGTGAGTCAGATGACGTAATGAAGCGAGAGGGCGATGAGTTGTTCTCTGGTAGTTTTATTGTCTATGGAAAATGTTTTGCGCGAGTAATTCGTGTCGGTAGTGAATCTTATGCGGCAAAACTAACCATGAAGGCGAAGGAGATTCGCGTGGGTGAACAGTCGGAGATTTTGAGATCGCTCAATAGTTTTGTGAAATTAGCCGGTATTGCAATTATTCCAATCGGCATCATTATGTTTGCACAACAATATTTTTTACATAGTGCGACGGCAAAGATGAGTATTCAGGCGATGGTGGCAGCGATTATGGGGATGATTCCAGAAGGTTTATTCTTATTGGCATCTGTAACTTTGGTACTTTCGGCAGTACGTTTGGCTCAGAAAAAAGTTCTTGTGCATGATATGAAATGCATTGAAACGTTGGCGCGAGTAGATGTTTTGTGTGTAGATAAAACTGGAACAATTACGACGGAAAAAATGAATGTCGAGAGGGTGGTTGAAATTTCGAAAAATTCTGCGGGATCCGATAATCTAGATGCGACTTCCCTGCTCGATTTTGTTAGCGAGTTTCAGGCTGATGATAATGAAACAATTCGGGCAATAAAGCGATATTTTGCGAAGAATCATGAGAGTGAAGTGCAGGAGGAAGCGAGGAAGCAGCTTGCGAAGACTTGTGGCAAGATGGAGCGTGTTTTGGGCTTTTCGTCAAAATATAAATATAGTGGCGTGCAGTTTAAGAATCATACATATGTAATGGGCGCACCGGAATTTGTTTTGCGTGATGATTTCTTAAAATATGCGGATAAATTTAGCAAGTTTACGGAAGACGGTTATCGGGTCTTGGTATTTGGTGAATATATGGGGAGGTTGGATTCTGAAAAATCTGAAGTGGCGCTTTGTGAAATGGTAGTGCCTTTGTTTGCGATAGTTTTGTCAAATGAGATTCGAGATACGGCGCTGGCGACCTTTGCCTACTTTAAGGAACAGGGGGTTAAGATTAAGGTAATTTCTGGTGATAATGCAAGAACAGTTTCGGAGGTTGCGAAACAGGCTGGAGTGGAGGATGCAGAAAAATATATCGATATTTCTACCGTGAAAGATGCAAAAGAATTTCGTGCGGCAGTTTTAAAATATACCGTATTTGGACGTGTGAAGCCTGAAGAGAAGTTGAAGATGGTGAAGATTTTGAAGTCGGCTGGGCACACTGTGGCGATGACTGGCGATGGTGTAAATGACGTCTTAGCCTTGAAAGAGGCGGACTGTTCGGTGGCGATGGCTTCGGGATCGCAGGCGGCAGTACAGGCTTCGCAACTAGTACTACTTGAATCGGATTTTGCGCGGATGCCACAAATCGTGAAGGAGGGGCGTCAAGTGGTAAATAATTTGGAGCGCTCTGGTTCCCTGTTCCTTGTAAAAAACATTTTTTCATTTATCGGGGCAATTTTATCGATTAGTTTTGGTATGATTTATCCATTAGTCCCAACGCAGGTATCGTTAGTTACAATGTTCACGATTGGTGTTCCTAGCTTTTTTCTTGCGCAAATACCAAATCAAAATTTAATTAAGGGTAATTTTATTCTGAACGTTCTATCTAAGGCAACACCGGCGGCTATTACTAACGTGATTGTTATTTGGCTCTTAGTACTAGTTTCACAAATTTTCCATATTGGACGACTGCAGCTTGGAATGCTTTGCGTGTTAGCTTGGGAGGTTGTTGGGATTATTTACTTATATCGAGTCTGTCGCCCGTTTGATAATATTTGGAAGAAACTCATCGTTGGCGGATGTAGCTTTGGTATGCTATTTTGTATGGTTTTCTTGCAGGATTTGTTTGGCATTACTTTCGAGTTATCGGTCTTTGAGTGGGGGATTTTTGGCGTAACGGCTTGTATGGTTTTGCCGATTATGATTCTTTCAGAGCGAGTACTAGCTTATCTTTATTTTCACTTTTTTATGGATGTGATTCAGAAGAAATTGATTAATAAAAATAAGTAGCTTTTTAATTTGAGCTTGATTGATAAAGATTAAGTAGCTTTTTAATTTGAGCGGACTGCATGACAGAAGGGCTGGCTCTGAGAGCTGCCTTACTCATGGCTTTAATTAGCTCAGGATTTTCAAAAATATAGTCAAGAAGTTCGGCCATGGCAGCTGGTGTGTTGTTTTTGGCACGAAGACCACAGTGGTCTGGAATATTTTCATCCATGGCGGGGTCAGCATATATAACAGGGAGACCACAGGCAATGGCTTCGAGAATAGTCATGCCTTGAGTGTCAAAACCGTAGGAATTAATGATTGAGAGGTGCTGGTCTTTTTCATATTGAAAAAGTTCTTCATGCGGGACTAGTCCAAGGAAGACGATTTTTGTATCAGTGAGATTTGCTTTTGCGAAGGCTTTGGCTTCTTGAAGTTGATTCCCATCACCGATAACTGTGAGTTGAATATTTTTATGGCATTTGGATTGTTTTATCGATTCGAGGAAAGGTAGGATGCGTTTTTCTTTAGAGACGCGAGAAGACCAAATAATTTTTAATGGATCATTTTGCTGTCGTTCGCGTATCTTAAAACTGTATTTTGCGAGTAGTTCATCGTCAATGCCATTAGAAACTACATGTACGGTTTTTGCAGCGTGGTAGTGTTCGAGATTTTTGGCGAAGTGTTGAGAGGGGGAGATTACAATATCGGCAAGACTCGCTTGTCTTATCATTAATTCCCACATATTTCGATGAACTAAGGTTTTAATTAAATAGTTGTCTTTTTTAGGAAGTGTTATTTTTCTTTTTTGAATTGATTCTAGGCTTTTTTGGTGTAGGAAATTTAATAATGGAGCAACTAGATAGTTAAGTGGGGTTGGAACATTGGTGTAGATTGCGATATCTTCACGTCCATGCATGGTCTGTACTAATTTCAAGTGATACTTTTTGGCCAATTTAACTCCTGCAATACTACAGCTAGCCTCGTAGTGCACGTGAACTAAATCAAAAGAGCTGGAAAAATTGGGGTAAAGTTTATTGATGTACTTTATGATTTTCGTTGGGGATTTTGCAAGGGGGGCACCGTTGGGGCGTAATAATTTGAAGGATGGAACTATAATGATATCTTCATTGGAATTTTTGATTAAAGAGAGGTGAGATTGCTTATCCATAGAAATGCCTGGCTGTTGTTTTTTCCAGCCAGGACAAAAGATCGTAACGTGATGACCAAGTGATTCGAGTGTGGTTTTTTGAGCCTTAATGGAGGACGGAATGCCGCCAGGAATCTCGAGAAAGACATCAGTGAAGAAGGCGATGCGCATTACCAGCCGCCGCCACCTCCGCCACCTCCGCCACCGCCGGAGAATCCACCGGAGAAGCCGGATCCACCGGAACTACCTGGAAGGGAGACGGAGCTTGAGATGCTGCTATTTAGGCTGTGGAAGCTAGAATTGGAAAATGCGTACCAGACTGGGAGGGTCATATCTTGTTCGTCGACAAGTTTGTAATACTGATCGAGCGATTTAAGCCAAGATTTTTCCTGCCCAAAGATGATGGCATATGGAAGAAGAGTTTCGTAAAGTTTGACGATTCCCTCATTTGTAGTGTCAGCGCCGTCGACGCTTTGGAGGAATTTGAGACGATCTGCTTCGGCCATTTTAATGTAGGTTTCGAGGCCTGCTAGATAATTGGCGCGATCGAGACCTTGTTCGGTGTATTTCATGTATTTACTACCAATAGACGGAACACAGGTAACCATGATGATATAGAGTGGTGCTGCAAAATAAATTGTACCGTGGAGTAGAAATTCGTTTTCAATAATTGCAACAGAGGCGTATTCGCCAAAGGTATTAATGAACCATTCCTGTCCAGAGAGTCCGAAAATAAGTAGAATGGTGGCGATAATGCATGGAACTACAATACTGAGGACCTTTTTCCATTTTACATTAGCAAAATATTTGTATTCTGGTTCAAGGTCACCACGATCACGGAGATTGGCCTCAATGCGCTCATCAAAACTCTTAAAGAGTGCAGTGATGGTAGCAGTAGCTTTATTGGACTTTAATTCAATAATCTGATCTTTTTGTAATAGATCGAGTCCACCATTCATGACCTGGAGAAGGATTTTTTGGTCCTCGCTGAGGTTTTTTACGTCAAGTAGCTTAACTGCCCACTTTTCTTTACTAAATAATTTTTTCTTACCATCTTCCTGTTTGATAATCTCAATCTTTTTCTGGATGGCCATCTGGAGTACGGTTGCGACTTTAGGGTTCTGAGCTGGCTTAATGTAGAGATTGGCAGCCTCAGCGATAGTGTAACCTTTTAGCGGTGTGAATTCGGTGGCAGTAATAAGATTTTTGAAATAACGCTTTTTGGGTGCGATACGTTTTTTGTAGCGATTAAAAAGGAAGAATCCAGTGCCAAGGAATAGAATAGTCATGCCGGCGACAGCAAAATAAGCGAGATAACTGATACGACTTGGAGCTGGCTTGAAGGTGCCGTCAACGAAAGCAATAGCAAAAGTGAGACCCTCTTTTCGAGAGAGATTTTTAGCGCTGAAATTAAAACCGTCTTCGGTCTCGACTACATCACACTTCCCTTTTTCACCATAGGCGCCACTGTAACAGACGTAAATATTATAGAGACTTGAGATGAGTGATTCGTCAACATGGACGTTGGCGGTAACAGAGCCGAAAGGTTGATTCCAGGCATTACCGTTGGCATTCCAATAGACTTCTTGAACGGTTTTATCTTTATTATTTTTATCGTCATTATTTTCTTTGGATTGCTCTTTGACGGTTGCTTCTGAATCTTCCTCGTCATTATCGGCTGTGTCTTTATTGCTTGATGTTTTTGTCAGATCAATAATATTAACGACATTTTCAAAATCATACTCGATAGTATAGGTTTGTTCACCATGGACGTAACTATCGGAATTTCCAATTTTTAGGGTAATTTTACCATCGGAATAATCCATGGTGTATGGTTCATCATTGCCGTTACGTTTGACTTTGGCTTCAAAGTTCGCAGGATTTTTGACAACAATATTTTTACCACCATTGCTGGTAACAGGGATAACACGTTTAATACCATGATTTTGGTCGTGGTCTGGGAACTTGGCAACGAGGGTTTCCGTCACGTGCATTTTAGCAAGATCATTTTCGCCTTTTGTAATATGATAGTCACCGACAAAACTTTTGAAAGTAAAATTATCTGTAACATCGTATTCATTACGATGACGCCTTGCGCTTACTGGTAAAGGAGTAAGCACTAATGCGGAGACAATAGTGATAATTAATGTGAATTTAAGGATATTTTTTAGTTGCCGAATCATAAGGCTAGTATATCAGAGTTTTTCTATTTTGTCGGTATACTGTCGATGGCTTTTTTAATGATATTGATGGACGACTGGAGTTTTAGCTCCTCGTCTTCGGAGAGTTTAGTGTCGAGACGGCGCACCACTCCGCGACGACCGACTACTGACGGAAAACCAAAAAAGGTGTCAGTATAGGCGTCATAGGTGGAAACTGGAAGTACACGACGTTCATCGTTAAAAATGCAGTTAACGATGCTGGTAACACAAGCCCCAATACCATAATAGGTAGCACCTTTTTTCTCAATGATCTTATAAGCAGCCAATTTGGTATCTTCCTCAATTTTGTCGAGCTCTGATTTTTTTAGAAGTTTATTGATTGGTTGACTACCCACATTGGCAGTTGACCAGATTGCAAACTCGGAGTCGCCGTGTTCACCAACTTGATAGGCGTGAATTGATTTTGGCGAAACACTAAGTCTTTCGGCAAGATGGTAGCGTAACCTAGCAGAATCAAGGACAGTCCCAGAACCAATAATTTTATAGCTTGGGAAGTTTGAATACTGCATGGCGAGATAGCTCATAACATCAACTGGATTGGTAACAATGAGAAGGATTCCATGAAAATTGGCGGCAAGAAGCTGGTCAATGACATTGTGTAGGATTTTTGCATTGCGCGCAAGAAGCTCGATGCGAGTTTCGCCACCTTTTTTCTGTGCAGCACCAGCGGTAAAAATAGCAATATCGGTGTCTCTAGCATCTTTTTCATAGCTTCCAGCGGAGATTTTTAGATAGGTTGGACTGACTGCGAGAGTGTCGCGAAGATCCATAGCTTCGCCCTCAGCATCGGCTTGATCGATATCAACAAGGACAAGTTCATTGACTGGGGTGCGTTGAGAAGCCAGAGAAAAACCGATACTTGCACCAACATTTCCTGTTCCAATAATCATAACTTTGTTTGACATAAGAGCTCCTCGCGATAATGTTCATGCTTTATTTTAGCATAGCGGTTTAATTTTTGCGATGGTCCCAGAAGATTGCACATTCGGCAGCATTTAGGAGATTTATAGGATTCCACAGTGCAAGTGCGGAAATCTTACAGGCTAAGGTGCCAGACCAGAGAGTGAGTGGAGTGTAGTTGGTTTGATTGATTGGGATAGTATATACAGTGCCTGCACTTGCGAGGATGATTTGATTTTGATGAAAAGTAAGAATTGTGCAAGGGTAGCTGAGGGTGAATTTATGAAGAATCTCGATGATCGGAGAAATTGGCATGGAGAGAAGGATCATTTTTGGATAAAGGGCTGCGCGAAAGATTTTTTGGAGCTGGACGAGGCTGGCCATGAGAATGAGATTTTTACGTTCGAGTATACCTTGAATGTCGGCAGAGATAAGGTCGACAGCATCGCGAGCGACTACAATAAGTTGGTTTTCATGAAGTTTTCTTAGAGTGTCGATAATAGCAATTTCAGTGATTGAGTTTTTGGAGAAATCGCCGGAAAAAAAGACAAGGTCGGAGTCAAGCGCAAAATTTTCGAGGGTAGATGATTTTGCGAAGGAACCTGAGTTAGTGGAGTCGGCAAAATAAACAGAAGCAAAAGCCGGGAGCTTACCTTGTAGGGCGCTTGGTAATAATAAGTTGGCAGATTTAATCGGTAAACTGTTTAGAAATTCAGCATTTTTAATTTCCACCATACAATTTTCTAGATTCCCGCCAATAACCGCGATGCGACCAGTTTTTTGTTCTGGAATATTCCAGAGGATTGAATCATCAACAATGTGATCTAGTTTTTTCCAGTAATCTGCTGCTTGCATAATTCCCTTTCTGGTTATTTTATGATTATTAATAATATTAATTTACTAAAATTCGAGAGTGATTGAGATCGGGCAATGGTCAGAACCTAAGATTTCATTATGAATTTCGGCGTCCACTAAGTGATCTTTTAGTTTTTTGGAAATGAAGAAATAATCGATGCGCCAACCAACGTTGTTTTCGCGAGCGTGTCCCCAGTGTGACCACCAGGAATATTTGACGGTATCTGGATGGAGAGTACGGAAAGTATCGAGAAAAGAGCTTTTAACGTAGTTTTCAATGCCAATACGCTCTTCTTTAGTGAAGCCAGCGTTATGCGTATTTTGTTTTGGCCTGGCAAGGTCAATTTCTTGATGAGAAACGTTGAGATCGCCACAGAAAACTACTGGTTTTTTCTGTTCAAGGAAGGTTAGATATTTCAAAAATAGCGGGTCCCAGAGTTCGTGTCGAAGACCTAGGCGAGAGAGATCATTTTTAGAATTTGGCGTATAGACCGTAACGAGAAAAAAGTGTTCAGTTTCGATAGTGGTAATGCGACCTTCGGAAAGTGGCGTGCCAAAAGTATCTTGATGGAGTTTTTCGATGAGTTGTTTAGTTTCTGCGGTATCTATGTTTTTAAGAAATGACTCCATGTTGATTTCTGTCTGCAGAATCTGTTGGTTATTTTTTGCAAAAATTGCGGTTCCAGAATAACCTGCGCGATCAGCGGAATTCCAGAACTCTTGATATTCGGCAAAATCTACTTCGACCTGATGTTTTTTAGCCTTTGTTTCTTGAAGGCAAAGAAAATCTGGTTGAGCTGAATCCAAAAGTTCTTGCAAAACACCTTTTTTGAGGACGGCGCGGATACCATTGACGTTCCAGGAGTACAGTGAATATTTCATATTGACCTCATTGATAGTTTTAGCTATATCTAATATTTTTGACGCTCACGGTCTAGATCGCGATGTTTAATACTAATTCTCTTGTCATATTTTTTCTTACCAGAGGCTAGTGCGATTTCTAATTTAATATGACGAGAACCACCGAAAAGTTTGGTTGGGACAATAGTGTTGCCTAGTATTTTGGATTTTTGCATAGAAATGATTTGCTTTTTGGTGGCAAGTAACTTGATATTTCTAGCAGTCTCAGCGCCAAGAGTCAGGTTATTCAGCCAGAGCTCATTATCTTTTAGGGTAATAAAAGAGCCTTTGAGCTGTATGTGATGATCGCGAATTAGGCGGACTTCTGGGCCAGAGAGCACCATACCACAAATTATTTTGTCGCCAAGATTATAGTCAAAACTAGCGCGACGGTTGACGGCAACTTGACTAACTGGTTTTTTCTTGGCTTTATTCATATTGCTATTATAGCAGAAGTCATAGCCTGGATATTTATGAATTTGATATAATAGAGATATGAGAATCGCGATTGCGTCGGATATTTATTACCCAATGACAAATGGAGTAGCTGTTTTTGCGCGAAATTTGGCGCGCGGGCTTGCACGGGCGGGACATGAAGTTCTGGTGATTTCCCCAA
>JABCPR020000027.1 GCA_013332965.2 Candidatus Saccharimonadota bacterium
ATGGTGGAGTATAAGGGATTCAAACCCTTGACCTCAGCAATGCGAATGCATTGCTTTATCACCAAAGATTGGTTTAAGATGTTTAGACATCTTAATGTTCCTAGAAAGATTATTTTGTTTTATCTTTCTTGTTGTTTTTATTATGCTCCCATTCACGAAAAAAATCAATACTAAAATGCTTATTTTTTATACATTTTTTCGATAAAACTTGTGGAAAACTTTTTATATAGTGTGGCCTAATCTGTACCTGTTTTCTAGGTCATTATCGACTACATGTGTATACTGCATGGTTGTCTGAATTGATGCGTGACCAAGCATTTTTCCGATATAGCGAATATCAACATTATTAACTAATAGATTTGTGGCAAAAGAATGCCTAAGTGTATGTGGCGTAACCTTTTTCGAGATTCCGGCATTTCTAGCACTGTTTTTAATCAATAATTGAATATTCGTGGCTGTCATTCTCTCCTTATAGCGAACGGACACGATAAGTGCCTCGCAGTTATCTTTTCGGGTTTCTAGGTATTTATTAAGCAGCTGCTCCGTTCTCTCATCTATAAAGCATAATCTCACTTTCGATCCTTTACCAACAACAGTAAAGCGTTTATTCACGATTTGGCCACGATTTAAATTTATCATTTCAGATAAACGGATACCTGAGCTGTAAAGTAGCGATATGACGCATTTATTACGTAAACTAGTAGCGTTCTCTATCATTTCTGACACCTCTTCTGGTGTTAAAAATTCAGGTATATGATCAAGGCGTTTGGGTGCTGGTATAAGAGATTTTTTAAGACAATTAATTCCTCTAAGGTTCATGTAGTCTAACACTTCCCTGATTGTCGATATGTAGTTTCTGACGGTATTTTGTGACCTACTCTTAGATAAAAACTTATACCAGGAGCTGATATCTGAGGATGTCACCTTTGCAATATCTTTATCACCTAAAAACTCTACGATTGAGTCCTTTTTGTATTCGTGATGTTCTATCGTGCTTCTTGAGCGACCTTTAAGTATCATATAGTTATCTCTGTATTCGTCGAACGCTTCACTTAATTTCATTATTTATCTCATTTCTTACCTCCGTTAAAATCAATAATTTGTTCTATATAGAAAAATAAGTATTATTAATACTTCTATATAGAACTCTTTTTATTAAATATTAAATTTAATATCTATATAGACTGATTTTTAAGTTTAATCTGTTACTCTCTGTTAAAAAAAATGTCATGAAGATAAATTTAAAAGTCCTGTGGAAAGCTTCAAATCCGTGGAAATGCACGTAATAAAATAAAAAATCCGGAAAATCCCGTATTTTTGCTTGATTTTTATGAATTTTGAAAATAAAAAAGCTACCCCCATGAACTTTGAATTGTATTTTAACTAAAGGCCGAAAAGATTACCGTAGTTTTTGCCACGATCTTTAAGCATTGCGACTAGTTTCGCACGACCTTCTGGATTAAAATTAGCTTTCACGTCTTCTTCTTGCTTAATTCTATCTATACTAGCTTGATATTCCCGAGCTTTCTCGATCGCACGATAAATCATTTTACGAATCATCTCTAACGTCTTTATAAGCGACTTACAGGACCAGATAGAAGCAAAATAATGTTCCGGATTACGTTTCTTTTTGGCGATTTTAACCGATTCTTCAAACTCTTTCTTGAAATTGATTTGGCGATTTCTAAACAATGGTAGAAAATCATCATTTTTAATTAAGTCTGAAGCTTTACCGAGACGAGTTCTCAAAGTTACAATTCTTTTTTCTGACATTTTAATTCCCTAAATAAATCAATTTATTTTGGGGAATAAAAATCCTAGCAGTTCATGCTGCTAGGATTCGAAGTAATCAGTTTCATTTTCTATTTTATCACCCATTTTTTTAATTGCAAGAGTCTAACGTTTAATTCTCTTTAATCTACTCGATTATGTTATAATTCAATTAGATTTCTACGACCTCTGAGGAGTATTCCTTGGAGGTCTTTTTAATGGAAACCTATTAAAGCGGAGCAATATATGGATCTTAAAACTAGAATTAACGAACTTGAATCTCTAGTAACAACAAAACTCTTATGCGAACGTACTTTGGATTTTACTAAACGAAAAATCCGAGAAGAGTTTAGCTATAGCGAACTACTGGGGCTAGCTGTTCAAACTCTTAATTCCCTCATTTTCTCAGCTAATCTACAAGATTTAAGAGCGGTAGTTAGGAGAGATCAAGCGTTTATAGTTTATAGACCCCTTGGCAAGATTCTAGCTGAAGTAGGTGTAATAGGAGAATCTACAGATAATCGGATGTTACGGCGACCTAAAATTATTATCTTCGGGCGAAAAGGAGCGGGCCTCCGAAACAAAAGCGTTGAGGAGCTAATAGAAGAATTAAGAAGTAGAAATACTAATGCAAGACGGATCCAGTTAATGGATAGATTAAAAACAAGGAATTAAAAAATGGAATATGAGATTTTGGTAGAAAAAGATAGTAACGGCCGTGTGATCGTTGATTTTTATGGGTTAGATTTTGACATCACGGATGAATTTGTAAATGGTAAGTGCCACAAAGTTATTTTTGGCGATCCGATCGTGTTTATACTTAAGGACGAGACAAAAGAAGGGCCTGTGGAAAACTCTAGTACAGTTGAAGAAACGTCTGAAATACATACGGAAGTTCCTGAGCCAGAACATTCTGAAGTTCACGAAGAAAAACATGATGAGGCTACTGAAGAACCAGAAGTACATGAAGAATTAGAACATTCAGAAGAGGCTATTGAATATTCACCAGTAGAAACTTCAGAGGATGAGTCTGCCAATAATCATACCGAAACCACTGAAGAAGCCCATTCCGAAGAGAAGCCTGTGGAAAACTCTGAAGAACCTGTTGTAGCGCCAGAAGAAGAACATACTCCAGTAGAACCTGGAGCTGAAACCGAAGAAACTCCAAAAGAAAATTAGAGATTAATAAATGCCAATAGTTAGACAGAAGAATCTAAGCTCTAAAAAAGAGGTTAAAAAGGTGGTCAAGAAAAAGACTACTAAGGCTTCTGTTGGAAAGAAGAAGGCTGCACAAGTCGGACGGAACTCGGATGGAACTTTCTCGAAAGGCAATAAGCTTTCCGTTGGTAATAATGGCGGCCGCCCAACGGAAGACATGTCTTTTCGCCACCAGGTGAAGATTCGTGCTTCGAATGACCCGAATCTTGTACAAGGCGTGATTAATAACTTAATCGCTATCGCCAGCGACCCAGACCATCCGAAGTGTGTAGAGGCTGCTGATAAGCTTATCAAGCTCAATGGTAATTATGACCCGACTGAAACAAAAGATGTATCTGAAAAAGAGGTCTTTAATCCATTTGAGAACTTAACAGAGGATGAATTAAGGAAACTTGCGAAATGACAAGAGATGAGATGATTAAGCTTGGTGCGAAAATGGAGCTGGCTAGGCGTCATCTTTACGATTTTTGTCAGGTGTTGTTCCCTACTTTTTATAAAGATGAGCGCTCATACCTTAAAGAGTTCTGTGAATCTGTGGAAAACTTTATTAATGATAAAGACAAGCGTTTCCTTATCATTAATGCACCGCCACGCCATGGCAAGTCTTTAACAGCTCAATGTCTCACGGCATGGCTTCTCGGGCGTGACCCGACTTGTCGAGTGATGACGGCTTCGTACAATGAGGATGTTGCTAGTGTTTTCTCTAAGAATGTCAGGAATACTATTCAAACCGAAAAGATGGGTGAACGTGTCGTTTTTTCCGACATGTTCCCCAAAACCAAAGTTAAATACGGCGATGCCAGCGCTAAGAAGTGGACTACAGACGGCCAGAGTCAGATTTCATATTTAGCTACCTCTCCGAACGGTACGGCCACAGGTTTTGGTTGTGATTATCTAATCTGCGACGATCTTATTAAGTCAGCTGAGGAAGCATATAACGAGACGGCACTAGATAGTACCTATCAATGGTTTGTAAACACCATGCTCTCGCGATTAGAAGGCCAGAAAAAGTGCATTATTATCATGACAAGATGGTCTTCTCGAGATCTAGCTGGACGTATTATGGAAGCATTCAGAGATGAATGTGAGATTATTAAATATCACGTCCAAGATGAAAATGGCAAAATGCTCTGTGAAGACATCTTGAGCGAAAAAGACATGAATCTCATCAAGCGTGAAATGAATGTCGACATCTTTGAGGCCAACTATAATCAAACCCCAATCGATGTGAAGGGCCGACTCTATCAAGAATTTAAGGAATGGGAAAAGACTCCAGAAGGTCGAATTCTCAACTATACAGACACCGCAGACACTGGTACAGACTTCTTATGTTCAATTAACTATGTGATTTTTGAGAAAGAAGCTTACATCTTAGACCTTTATTTCTCAGACGAATCTATGGAGATTACGGAGCCAAAGGTTGCTGAGTTATTGCACACTGGAGCGGTTCAGGAATGCTCGATCGAATCCAATAACGGCGGTAGGGGCTTCGCTAGGAATGTAGAGAGACTATTGCTCGACAAATACGGCTCAAATCGCACGATAATTAATACCGTGCCTCAGACTCACAATAAGGAGTCTCGCATCTTGGCAAGCTCGGCATGGGTTCAGAACCATATTTACATGCCGCCTAATTGGAAGACACGCTTCCCTGAATTTTACAAGCAGGTGATGAGCTACCAGCGTAAAGGTAAGAACGCACATGATGATGCTGTGGATGTTTTAGCTTCAATCTATGAGCAGACTACTAGTGGAATGGAAGTTCAGATTTTGAGCGATTCAGAGCTTTATGGCTCTAGATACAACCGAAGTTCGGTTTTTGAAAGGTAAAAGGAGGATGAAATGCCTATAATCAAACAATGCACTCTCGCGAGACGAACACAACCAACGGATGAAATTATCAATAATTTATTAACCTCATTAGCTCGTAAGGAACAGGTAAGATATTACAATACCCTGAAAGATTACTTCTCTTCGGTAAACGTAACCTCAAGACCTGCACCACATGAGGTTAAAGTTGTGGCTAACAACGCTAGATATATCACAAAGACCAATGTGGGCTATCTCTTGGGTAATCCAGTTCAATATCTAGTTTCTGAGGGACTTAATATTGACTTAATCGTCGATAATTACAAGAAACAGACTATTTCTAATCTTGATGTCGAACTTGCAACGGATGTTTCGGTTTATGGCCATGCTTTTGAGCGTGTCTATACTAATGAACTAGCTGAGCCATGGTCTACTCGCATTAATCCAGGTAATATCATCCTAGCTTATGATAACAGCGTTCAGCATAATAAACTGTTTGCCGTGATTTACAATCCAGTCTTTGATGAAAAAGGTAAACAACTTGAGAATGAGTTTGATGTTACTATCTTAACCCCAGAACTCTGTATGGAGCGACATCTCAAAGATGGCCACTTATCTCAAGTACCAGAGATTGAAGACTTCATGCATGGCTATGGCGAAGTGCCAGTGATTGAATACATGAACAGCTCAGACCGCATGGGTGATTTTGAGCCTGTCATTTCCCTCCTAGACGCTTATAATATCCTGCAATCAGACCGCGTAATTGATCGTGAGCGTCTAGTGGACGCTATTCTCGCATTTTATGGCATGAATCTTACAAAAGAGCAAAGAGCTGCGCTTAAAGAATCCAGAACGCTTGCCGGCATCCCAGCTGACGCTAAGGTTGAATATATCGTTAAGAATATCAATGAAGCAGATGCGGATGTCTTAAGGTCTTCTCTCCTCTCTGATATCCATAAAATCTCGATGACACCAGATATGAGCGACCAGAACTTTGCAGGCAACTCATCTGGCGTAGCTTTGCTCTATAAGCTTCTCGCATTTGAACAACATATCAAAGATAAGGAACGCTATTTTGAGAATGCCTTAATTGATAGGTTTAGGATTTATAACCGATTCTTTAATCTCAATAACAATATGAGCATAATCAGCCCCGCTGATGTGGATGTTGTGTTTAAGCGTGCATTGCCACAGAACGATTACGAACAGTCTCAAATGATCAACAATCTTGTTGGCTTGGTCGATAAAGAGACGCTTGTAGCTCAATTATCGTTTGTTAACGATGCCAAAGAGACCGTGGAGCTTGCAAAAGAAGAAAATAAACCTGAATTTAATGACAATTATGCGACAGGACTACCTAACGTAGACAAGAGTAATGCAAATGACGACGAGGATTAGTAATGAAGAATCGTCGCGGATTACCTTCTGATGAGTATTGGCGAGAGCGTGCAGAAGATCGGTTAGATGAGGCCGAGAAGCTTTCTGTTCCATATTTAGAGGATATTCACGCGGTTTACGATGATGCAAAAATAAAGATCGTTGAGGATATTAAGAATTTATATAAAAACTGCTATAAAGACGACGAGGGATTCGATCAAGAAAAGTTAAGGGTCATTATCTCAAATGGTGATCTAGAACGTTTTCATCGAGAGATGAAGAAGGCTGGATTGTCTGAATATCTTCCAGACAACTACAAGGCTCGTATGACAAGACTTGAATATCTTTATGCTGATTGTTGGGCGGAGAGCAAGAAAGCTAGCCTTAAACATCAACAAATTGAGACTAAAGCTCACAGAGAGACGATAAAGAATGCTTACTATAAAACCATCTATGACACTGGTGTAGGATTAAAAATAAACCCTGCTTTTTCTAAGTTAGATAATCGTGCTGTAAATCAAGTACTCAATACTAAGTTTCTAGGTGGTAATTATTCAGAGAGGATTTGGAAAAATACTGACAAACTAGCTAATACCCTGAAAGAGGTTATTGGCTCTGCTATCGCTAGAGGTGAGAGTTATTCAAAAACTGCAAGAGGGGTCAGAGAAAGGTTTGGGGTTACGCAGTATGAGGCTACAAGGTTAGTTCAGACTGAAACATGCTACTTTCAGAATCAGGCTGAAATTGAAGCACTGAAGACTATAGGGATTGAAAAATATAAGTTCATTGCGACACTCGACTCAAGAACCTCAGATATTTGTCGAGAACATGATAAAAAAGTCTACAATATTGAGGATGCTAAGGCGGGAGAGAATCTACCTCCTCTTCACCCTAACTGTCGTTCTACAGTTTCTGCCTATCTTGGCGAAGAATACGAATCGGCTATTAGGGTCGCAAGAAACGAGAATGGTGAGAACGAGTATGTAGATAATGTACCTTATAATGAGTGGCTAAAACGCAATGCTATAGGTATCTCGAACGCTTCCACCTCGAGGCAGACTATCGAGATCAAAGATGGACTATCGCAATATGACAAAAAATATATTAGCCAGTATGACAAATTATCCCCAATTAACCCTCCGAAGAATATTTACGATAAGCAGCTGCCTAATACTAACGATAATGAATATAGTGAAAAGCTCACAAATGCAGAGGTGGACCTTATTAGAAGAGCAGAAAGTTTAGGTTATGAGATTGCCCTAATCCATAACGACCCAAGAATGCCTACTAAAGATTTTAAAATGTTTGGGACTAACTGGGAGTTAAAAACACCAACTTCGACTGGCGAAATGGTTATTAGAAACACAGTCAATAAAGCTACAGATCAAGGCAAGAGATATATTATGATTGATGTGACTTATCTCAATAAGAATATGAGTTGGATTTTTAATAAATTAGAAAAACACTTATCGACCAAGAATAATTCTGGAAAAATTGACGGGATTATCATAGTTCGCGGGAAAAAGTTTATTAGATATAAATAAAAGAGACCCTCTTGTCCTAGGAACAAAACCTAGCGAATGGTCTCTTTTACTGAATTTTAACTCAAATATGGTTATTTGTCAATTTAATATTTATCTCTATAATCTATTATGCTATAATGAAATTAGATTTCTACGACCTAACAGGTAAGCCTGTGGGTCGTTTTTTAATCTCAAGTTAATCCTTAAGAACGTAAAAGAAAGGAAGACGATGGACCAAAACGGTGCTGAATCTAACAATAGCCAGACTAATTCTACTGCGGGAGAAGTCAATAGGGGTGAAAAGCAGGAACCTAAATTCACTCAGGACCAAGTTAATGAACTAATCCAGAAACGGGTTAATGAACTTAACAAGAAGTCTGACGAGAAGACTAAGCAGGCGGTTGCAGACGCTATCTCAGAGTACGAGCGTAAAGCTAAGCTCACAGAAGAAGAACGTGCAACAGAAGCTCAAAAAGCTAAATTAGCCGAGATTGGAGAACGTGAAAGAAGCATTACAATGCGTGAAAGACGTTCAGACTGTCTTACCGAACTCTCTAAGAAAAACATTCCAACAGAGTTTGCAGATTATCTAGTCAATCAAGACAAAGATAAGATGGCTGAAAGTATCGATCAATTTTCGAAACTTTGGGAAGAAAAGCTCACGGAAGGCGTTCAGGCTAAGATTAAAGCTTCAGGGGCTACCCCAACTGATAAGTCTTCGACTGTACCGCACTCTGGGAATCCTGGTGTAGCGGTTATCTAAAACAAGGAATTATTAAAATGGCACAAGATGCCTTATCAATTCTAACCACTGGCGCCACTAAAGATAAATTAGCTGAAATTCGTGGTGCTATCATCGACGCTATTCGCGCAAAGTGTGTGTCCACACTTATTAAAAATAATGACTATTCTGGTGATCCAACCAGTGGCTCAGTCACTTTCGATCGCTTCAAAGACGCAGAACTTAACAACTACGGTACCGCTCGTGGCGCCAACAAAGGTACTGCTCTTAAAAATAGCGGTAAAGTCATTCTCAACATCGACACCGACAAGGAGATTGTCGAAGAGCTTGAGGCAAAAGACATCACTCTTAGCGGTATCAATGGTCTTCTGAATCGTCGTACCGCATCTCACGCTGGTCGTGTCGCAGCTTTCCTCGATAAAGAATTCTTCCGCGTTGCTGAAGCTGCTGCCACTGCAGTCACTATCACTCCAACTGTTACAGCTATCGAAGAAAAGGTCGAAGAGCTTATTGCTAAGGCAGAAACCGTCTCTAACGACTGGGTTGATGGAGTGGATCGCTCTGAGCTCGTAATTACTTGTAGTCCTAAGGGTTATGGTAAGCTCCGTAATCTTATTGATAAGATCCCAGGTAATGACGGTTCTAAGGCAGAGGCAATCGAACTCTTCCATGGTGTTCGTGTTATCAACACTGTTCGTCAAACCGCTGACATTATGATCCAGCGTATCGGTTCTGTCGGTCAGTTGGCTCTTGTTAATGACTATGACGCTGAGAAGATCCCTCTTTCTAATGCTTATGCATTATCGCTATTCGTGAATACTGGTGCCAAAGCTGTCACTCCAGACCTTATCTTCAAAGTAGCAACCATTTAATTTAGGAGTAAACATGGAAAAGATGTTTAGAATGGCAGACGGCACGATCCTCACTACTTCAAATGAAGTAGTGATCGATCAGTATGAATCTTATCCAGAGATTTATACGCCTATTTCGGAAGCAGATTTAAAAGCTGAAGCCAAGCTAAAGAAAGCTAAGAAAGAAGCTGAGGCTAAAACAGAAGTAGAAGCTCCTGCCGAGGAAGTAGCTGAGGTCGAAGCTGAAGCTAAACCAGAAAACGAAGGAAAATAGAATGTTAGATAAAGATCAGTTCATTTCAAAGTTAAAAGAAAAACTTAAAGTCGTTAATTCAATTACTGAAAACAACGATTTAGTGGATTTTCTATCTCTTGAGATGGCTGATCGCTTATCTTTGTATCTTAATCTAGATACTGATAAAAAACTTCAATATGATGAGAGATTAGTATCTATATCGGTCAGAGTCGTTTCATCTTTACTCCAGGAAGCTAAAGATAAGGTTGCAGGTTCTAACACTGAAACTAAGATCCAATCCATCTCAGATAATGGTCAAACCATTACATTTTCGAATGTCGCTAAGAATTACATTGTCACTGCTTCAGATAGCGAACTATTTGGAGGGGTTGCTAATATCTTAAAGCCATACAGGAGATGCAATGTTGTTTCCTAGAGTTGCTCAGAATATCATTGCTGACATTTTCTACGACAAGAACATCTACATCCTAGATAAAACTGAATCTATCGATGATGAAGGCGGAATTGTTAAACATGAAGATGCAAGTTCGAATATTAAGCGTAGCTTTAATGGTAATGTTAAATTCAATGAACTCGGAGCAGTTCAGAATGAAATGGGCCTTATCGAGAAGATCGATATTAGTATCACTTGTAGTACTTCTGTAGAGATTAAATTAGACGATCTAATCAAAATTGGAGAAATAGTTTATCAAGTAACTAAAGTTCTCCCTTTTGACTCACATAAGCTCATTACGGGGGTGAAATGGCGAGCGTAACGATTAATGTCACTGGTATCCGGGAGCTTAAATCTAAGCTGAATAAATCAGTAGTAATCAAGAATCTTATTAAGGGCGTGAACCGTGCTTCAGCGATTCTGGAACAGAAGACTAAACCTTTAATTCCAGTTAACGAGCATGAAGGTACACACGGAGGTAAACTGCGAGGCGCTCTTACTGTGATTCCAGCTGAACTTAAAGGTTCTGAGATTGTCGGAGGCATCATGAACCCAACTAAATATGCAATGTTTGTTGAGTATGGTGTCGGTAGAGAAGCCGTAGGTACTCATCCGGAAGGTAAAGATATGACCTATCGTATGACACCTTGGGTTTATCCCCTAGAGACCAATAAGGGGCTGAAGTTTATAAAAACCAACGGTTATCCCGCGAGAGCTCCTATGTATCGTGGTTTTAAGGAATCTGAAGCTGATATCAAAAAGCAGATTGAAGAAGCTATTTCGGCAAGTCTGGGGAGAAGATAATGTATCAACCAAAAGAAGAAGTCTATAAGGCCTTAAAAAGTCTAGGATATGCTTGCCAACAAGGCTCTCAAGCAATCTTTACAAAAGTTCCAGTAATTACCTTTTGGGTTGGTAGTAATAATCCTGAATATAACCTAGAGAACCAGATTGCCAAGCAAGAGATTGAAGTTGTTGTAGATATTTTCACAGACAAAAGTACAGACCTATCCCGCATTCTTGGCGAAGTCGAAGCCAAGATGAGAACGATTAACTATCGACTAGTACATTCAGTGGATGTTCCAAATCCAGAAGGAACTTTATTCCACTCTAACTGCCGTTTCAGTGCAGTGAAATTCAAATAAGGAATATAAGTTATGGCCAAAGGCTTAACTATGGGTACTTCCCTAACACTTATTAAGGCAGGAAGTGAACCAATCAACCTTGTTGTCAAAGGTTTAACATCAATCGGTGAAATCACTGGTGAAAAAGAAGAAATTGATGTAACTACTCTTGATAGTCCAGATGGTGCTAAAGAATTCCTCTCTGGCGCTGCTGACTGGGGTTCGCAAGATCTCGAAGGCTACATGGATGACGATACTCAAATTGAGAAGATGCGTGCATTGTTCGATAGCGGTATGGTTCGAGACTGGGAGATTTTAACTCCAGGTAAACGCAAAATTGCTTATAAAGCATTCGTCAAGAACTTCACTTACGGTGAGAAGACTGTCGATGGCGTTGATGGCTTTAAGTTGACTCTTCGTCTTTCTGGCAAGCCAACATTTAGCAAAGTCGCTTAATTAGAACCCTAGTGGGAGGGGTAAATCCCACATCGGAAATTATTTAATCGAGGTATTTAAAATGGTTCAACTTAACTACAAGGCTTCTAACATCGCTAAGGCAGAAAAAGAGCAAGGAATGAGTTTCTTTGATGCGTTCTCTTCACTTCAAGACAAGCCCTCTATTTCTTCCCTATTATTCTTATTTATTGCTGGTGGTGGAACTACCGAAGAATTTGATGAGTTATTTAAGAGCGGTATTGATAAGGTTATGCTCGAAGTTATGTCAGGAATTGCTGATGCCGGTTTTTTAGGCAAAACAGTAGATTCGAAGACTCTCAAAGCGGAGATGGAGAAGGCCATGAAAGAAGCTATGCCTACTTCCGAGACTTCTGGCGAGACCAAGAAAAACTAGCATTCCACATAGGTCTTCATCCTACTGAGTACTGGGAATTAACTATTGGACAATTCTCGAATTGTCTTGATGGATACAGAGATAGAATCATAGAAAAAGACAGAATGAACCATGCTCTTGGATTATATGTAAGGGCGGCATTCCATGCTAAGACTTATCCAAAAACACCTTTCATGGCTAAAGAAACAACCAGTAGGGTATTTACTAGATCTGAAGATCTTGATGCGTACATTATGGCGCATATTGAACAGGAGAAATAATAATGGCACACACAGTAGACGAGGTTAACGTCTTAATTAAGGCCCAGACCGAGCAATTCCAGGCAGAGATTGATCGGGTTAATCAGAAGCTCAATAGTATCTCCAAGGCCGCCTCTACGGCCTCTGGTGGAGTTTCTGGTGGTTTTAAAAACATGGGCTTAAAGATGGCCGCTACTGGAGCCATTATTGGCGTTGTTTCTGCCGTTACACAAAAAGCTATGGCGGCGATCGCTGCCAGTACTGGTGATGCGGTAAAACGCTTTGACACGCTTAAAAACTTTCCTCGCGTTATGGGGAATCTTGGTATTTCTGCGCAAGATTCACAAGCTTCCATTGATTATCTCTCTAGCAAACTTGAGGGGCTTCCGACCACTCTTGATGCTGCAACTACTGCCGTACAACGCTTTACTGCAACCAACGGTAATTTGAGAGCCTCCACTGCTATCTATTTAGCGCTGAATAACGCTATCTTAGCTGGTGGTGCAGACGCTCAACAGCAAGCTTCTGCAATGGAGCAATTGCAGCAAGCCTATGCTAAGGGTAAACCAGAAATGCAGGACTGGAAGACACTTATGCAGACTATGCCAGCTCAGCTTAAGCAGATTGCTAATGCCATGGGTTATGTGGACTCTTCTCAGCTCTATGATGCACTGCAAGACGGCAAAGCTTCAATGGATGACTTTATGCGAGCTGCCGTGAAGCTTAACAAAGAAGGTATTAACGGCCTAGGTTCATTTGAGCAGCAGGCAGCAGGAGCTACTGGTGGTGTTGCTACTTCATTTATGAATATGCAAAATGCCATCGTGCGTGGCATCACTGCCTGTATGAATGCGATTGGGCAGTCTAATATTGCTGGTTTCTTCAATGTAGTTAAAGACGTTATTCTAACCGCTTCAAATTATGTAGCGGCATTTGTTAAGTTAGTCTTAACGGCTATCAACGCTGTAAGGGCTCTATTTGGTCTAGGCTCAATTGGCGCTAAAAATGTAGCCACAAGTGGTGGCCAAGCAGCGAACTCAATGGCAAATGTGGGTAAAGCTGCCCAAGGATCTACAAAAGATATCGGAAATACCACTAAAGCTGCCAAAAAGCTTGCCAAACAGCTTGCTGGTTTTGATGAGATGAACGTGTTGTCTAAACAAGATTCAGGCGGTTCTGGAGGTTCTGGTGGATCAGGAGGAGGTGGAAGCGTAAGTCATGACACATCAGGACTTGGTTTTGATAATTCTGATATAGCTAAGGGCGTTGATAAAGTCAATGCGATCTTTGAAAGAATGAAAGACAGTCTCAAGGGATTCAATTTCGACAAGATCGGGAAAGCTATCAAAAGATTTGGTGATGACATTGATAAATTCATTAAACCTGCCAAAAAGATTCTTTCTGACGTTTGGGATAGAATCAAACCATTTATCCAGTGGGCTGGAAATGAGTTATTACCTGCGTTCTTAAATACTTTAGGAGGGGCGATTAGGCTGGTAGGAAGAGTACTAGAATCCGTGTGGGGTAATTACCTTAAGCCGTTTGTAGATTCATTCTTAATTCCTATTGCCAACTTCACCGGTGGAATAATCGTTGGTGTACTAAATGGAATTGGCGATGCTATGAGGGGGCTGGCTGAAAACAAGGGTGTTATTGAGTGCTTCACTGGTATTATTCAATTAGTCACTAATCTTGGAATTGCCTTTGTAGGTTGTAAGGTTGCTATTGAAGCTTTTACTATAGCACAGACGGTATGTGTAACTGCAATGTCTTTCTTTACGAGTACTGCACCAGCTGTGGCAACGACTATGAGCACTTTAATGTTTCAAATTGGAGCGGGAACAAATAGCTTACAGCTGATGTCAACGGCAACTAATCTTGCTGGTTTCTCATGGGTTTCACTTAAGGGGGTATTGAGCGGTATAGCAGGTGCTATTTTTTCGCCACTCGGCATTGCAATAGCAGGTGTAACTGCTGTAGTTACCGCATTTCAAGTAGCAACTGAAGCTGAGAAATTAGCAACGGAGCAGGCAAATATAGCAGAAGCCGAGAGGATTGACACCACAAAGATCGCCAATCAAGCTACAAGTGAATATAATTCAGCTATCGAATGGCAAAAACGATTAAAAGACGATCTATCTAAGGCCACTGGAGACGTAACAAATGCAGAATTAAATCTTTTGGATGCTCAACAACGGTCTGCAGATGCTCAAAATACTGCAAATAGAATAGCCAGTACATATGGTATGACAATTGATCAAGCCAAAGCTTATGTAGCCAACCTTGATATTGCTTCTGGTAATTTATCAGAAAAAGACAAAAAGCTTGCAGAGGTGATACTAAAGTTAGACCAAGCGCACCAGCGAGAGAATACTGCGGTTAAGAATTTATCTGATAGTAAAGGGCAACTTAATCAGGTTAATGAAGATGTCGTAAATGCTACATGGAAAGAAGTCATGGCATCTGAAAAATCAAAGATAGCCTCCATGCTTTCGCGTGGCGAATACGATAAGGTGTCAGAATCGCTGCAAAAACTTGCAAGTAAATCTGGCGATTATACCAACCAAAATGGACAGATGGTTACTTTAACTAAAGACAAAATGGCCGATATGGCAAATTATATCGGGGATCAGCTGGCTAGAGTCAATGATGGCAACGGACAGATGTGGAAAAATGTTTGGGATGCTGCTGATTCAACTACTTCCAAACTTAGGGATATTTCAGCCAACGAAATAGTTAATAATGCGTTGAGATCAGGTGAGGGGTTTGGTGATGGTGTTGCCAATGGTATTCGTAATAGTAGATGGAGAATAGAACAAGAAGCAAGATTAAGTGCAGCCGCCGCTAAAAAGGCCTTTAATAATAATCTTGGGATACATTCTCCATCGAGAGTAATGATGAAGTCTGGTGGATGGTTTTCTCAAGGTGTCGCTATTGGCATTTCCGATTCAACTAGAGACGTAATTAAGTCTGTTGCTTCTATGGCAGAATCCGCTAAAAATACTTTTAGTGATTACGATATGAATTTTCATATTCCAGATATTTCTAATCCCAAAATAGGACCATCATATCCTAGCATAGATACACTAGATATAACCAATGCTGGGTCTAACTCTAGTACTCAACCAATTTGCCTCTTATTGAAAGTTGATAGTGAATCGATTCCTATTTCTGTAGAACGGATAACTGACGCCATTAATACTATGGCTTTTATGAAAAATCGTAACGTGTTAGAGATTTAAGTCTATTTGAGATTTAGCTGTGATTTTGCTATTAATCTTCCGTTCTGGAATTGAAAAGTTGCAATTCCATTATCAAAATCTTTGCAGGTGTATATCTGCCCACTATATCCAGCAATATTTGATTCTGTAGATAATTCACAATAGTTATCAAATAAAAAGACGTTCTTTACGGAATTAAGACTCATCCCGTTCTTTATCTTGTTATTGAATTTATCCAAAGAAAGTCGATTTGCTTCGTATTTCCTATTACTTTCTTCTTGTTGCTTCCTGAAAGCTATCTCTTTGTCATATTCTTCTTTATAACCATCTAGTTGATGTATATATAGATCTTTGCAGGTAGATTCATTTACAGACTCAAGATTAGCGACGCTTTTGGAGACAGTATCTAATAATTTTTTTAATGTTTCGTCATTAGTTTTAGTGACATTATCAGGCAAGTCGTTCCTGATTCCGAGAACATCAGACATGCATCTACCTGACACCTCTTCTGTATCCTTGGTAACTTGTTTATCAATAAAGTCTTGTGAGTATTTACCATCTCTTACATATTGATCAGCAACAGACTTGAAATTCTTTTTTATTTCGCTTTGTTTACTGATTTTGAGTGCTGCAAGATTAGTATAGAGTTCACCGTATTGTTTTATCTTCTGTCTTCTGTCATACGATGAACTTTGAATTGCACTTATAGTTATCATCAAGACTATGATTGCAAGAAACGACACTACTATAAGAATAATATTCTTTGACTTTTTCATGATTCTACCACGCTTAATTATTACTTTTATTAAACTATTGCCTTATAAATAAGTCAAGCATAGGCAATATATAGAAGTTAAATGGATGATATTATGTATGTTGTATAAAATACAATAAAACATAGACATTTACTATTTAATATGGTAATATGTGTGTAGGGATTGGGGTGTCCCCAATCGGTGATAAGTCTCCTTCGGGAGACTTATTGCTTTTATGGGAAAATTTTTATTCCATACCCCTCAACTTTTCCCCTATTGGACTTTCTAAATTTATCTTTTATCACCATATACGATGATGGTTCTGTTCCGGTTAATATAAGTTTTGCAGTCGGGTATGCACAGAGATCTGCGATTTGAAGACCGTTATCGTTCATGCTTTTAGTTCTAAAAGTTGCTTCATGGTCAAAGAGAGTTGAAAAACGTCCTGCAGATATTTGCCTACTTCCAAACTTAATTAGTTGTTTATATTTTTCGCCTAATATAGAATCTTCTTTTTTACCTCTAGACTCCAATATTACTTGAGCAAATCCACCTTTGCTGTCTAAATCAAACATAATGCGTTCTAGTAAAAATGTCAGTCCAAGCTCATATGGATCGTCTGCTTTTCTGCCGTAAGAGTTAAGATAATCTTCTTTTTTGATTACAGAGGCAACTAGTCGATAATTATATTTTATTAAAATTTCGTTTAAACTTCGATAAAAATACTTTTTCACCTTTGGGTTAAAAAGTACAGCAAAACTCCCATCACATTTGCGTATATCCCTACTGTGCAAAATTACTCTATTTGTTCCAAAGATTTTTCTCTTCAACTTATCAATCTCTAGATTCATTTTTCTATATTCTTCTTCTGATATCAACATACCCATTAGGGTAAAAACTGGAAAAATCTGATTTATTGATTCAAGTGATGGATCACCGCATTCATCTAAGAACAATAGATATTTTTTCATTATTTCCTTCTTCTTGATTCGTATTTTCATCCTAGCGATAAATAGGGTGGCAAGACAACAAAAAGTCCTGTACCCATATGAGGCTTAGGCGATTTATCCTAGCGTTAGTTGCTAGACGGCTGTTCGGAACCTACGCCTCATATAGAAACAGGACTCTAACTTTTATTAAAGCTTCACTTCCATGCTAGCCGTGGCATTTTTCTGAGATTACCTCCTCAGATTGCGTATAGTATACTAATAATTTATTTAATAGTCAAGATAGAATAAGCGTTGTTTTATAGATTAAAGCTTAACCATAATAGGTATGAGGTTAGTTTGTCTTTTAACCCTTTTATTGTATTGCTAGTACTTTTAATATGATAAAAACTTGAAAATAAAAAAGAAACGCACCAGGCTACTGGGATAGGCCCAGAGTGAACATTAATAATTAGGAAAGGTATGCTTGTATGACAGAAGTTTTTTGTCGTTACATTCGAAAGAATGGCAAGATCATCTATCCAAAGAATGGAGGATTCTTCCATTTTTGGGTTGAAGATGACAAAGACTCAGCAGAAGCCGAGTCTCAGTAAATAATATCTAGATTAGATCCTTGTACAAAAATGTTCTAATCTGAATATATCATCCGTGCAGTTACTAGCGCTGCACGGATATATCTTTATTACACTTACCTAAAAATAAAAAGATAGCTGTGAAGCTCTATTTATATGTTGTTTAAAGAACGTGTTTGTTTTTTGTTTGTTTACATTGTTAATATATATTCTAACAAAGAATGATAAATTGTACAAATATTTTATACAGACTTACTATAAAACAATAAAAGATAGGTATATTACTATACCTATCTAATAGAAAATATGTGTATAAAACAAAATTTAGTTTAATATTATCACTATTCGGATTCAAAGACAACTGTTTGTTTGAATTTCTTACCTTGCCTATCTATTTCATTAAAAGCAAAACCAAGCAACATATTAATTGTCATGTTGATAGACAGGTTCTGTTCCTTAGATAGTGTATTAATTCTATTATATAATTCTGGGTGCATTATTCTTAATGCGACAGGTTTCATTGTTATGCCCTTCCTTTCCCCCATAAAATTATTGTTCTTTGCTCACCTACCGTAGATTCTGCCGACCATCAAGCAGGAAAATTAAACTAATAGATTCACGTTCTAATAATCTATAATTACCGTTCTCACGTGACCGAACGGCATTATTTTTCCATATATTTGTTTAGAAAGTGTTTGTATTATTTTAAGATCTTCATTTCCATAAGATAAGACATAAACTTGTAGATGATCATCTGTTTTGTCTGAAATCTCGTAAGGAAAATAGTTACTGATTAAATTTAGAATTATACCCCAGTCGCTAGAACTTTCGGAACGAATGGAAAGTTCTACTATCTTAAATTTTGTTTTATAGTTCATATCTTCTAAGTGGTCGGCTTTTTAAATCTACTAGCAGAGGTTTTCCTGCTTACTTTGATTATATCAAATATAATATCATTGTCAATATCAAATATGATAAAATGTGTTAAATAAACTTAGTAATTTTAAATCTGATATAATATAGAAAAATCTACGACCTTGCAGTAATTGCGGGTCGTTTTTATTGGAGCAATTATGATAATTTCAGGGGATTTGTTAAAAATAAACGGCAAAACGGTAGCAGGACTTAAAACATATAAAATTACTCGTGCCAAACTATATTCAGACGCTGGACGTAATCTCAATGGTGGACTATCTGCGACATTCATTGGGGTATTCCCAAAACTAGAGCTAGAAATTGGCGGCATCTTAACCAAAGAACGCGTTTCTGAACTCTGTGGGCTGCTAGACCAAGGATTTTTCAATGTCGAATATTACGACCCTAAGTCTGGAACAACCAGAAGCGGTACTTACTACGCATCAGATTACTCAGTGGAACTCTTGGAGCGCCAGAGAGGGCTATACAAACCATTCACGGTTAACCTAATACCAATGGAGAAAGCATAATGATCAACGTATCAGATAATTTTAAACAGGCTATGAAGAAGCCAGTAAAAGCAATTACGGCTTCTATTGCATTAGATGACGGAACAGTCATCACTGGTAGCGATAAGCTAATTAAGGTCACAATTGATTCATCTGGACATTTATTCGGTGCTGCGACTTCTGTTATTAACGTTGAGTTATTTAGTACTGACTACAATCTAGTCGATCACACATTTAACGTAATCGCTAAAACACTTATTGATATCGAAAATGACACTTGGGAAGAGGCAAACCTAGGGTTGTTCTACGTAGAAGAGTCTACCGCAGATTTTGAGAAAAAGACTACTAAAATCAAAGGCTACGACCTCATGGGAAAACTTGCTAAGACCCCATACAATTCTGGCACGATTCAATTCCCTTGTACCGTTAAAGAACTGATCAATCAGCTTGCAGAACGCTTTGAATTTACAGTCGATACCAACCTTGATAATTTACCTAATATTACTTATCAAATATCTGAAGACTTATACGCAAAAATCTCAAACTGTACTTATCGTGATATTTTAGGCGAAATTGCCGGTGCTACCGCTACCATTGCAGTATTTAATGGTAAAACTCTATCATTTAGAGATAGTAAAAAGAAACCAGATGAAGACGAAATCTGGACTTATGACAATCTCAAGACCTTAAAGTACAAGCCAAAATATGGTCCAGTGAATAGCTTGGTGCTAGCCCGTACTCCACAAGAAGACAATATTGCAACATCTGATAATGATTCTATTACGGCTAATGGACTTACCGAGGTTAAGTTAGCTAATAATGAGATTTTGGACGATGATAGAAGAAAGCTAATCACACCGATTTTTGATTCAGTAAAAGATTTTTCACATCATCCATTTGAAGCAGAGACTACTGGTTTTGGCTGGCATAAGTCAGGTGATCTAGTGTCAGCTCAAGCTAGTGGTGGATTGATGAACGGACGAACTACTGGGTGGCTTGGTCAAAAAACAACAACTGGTAAGAACCTATTCGATCCTAATTTTGCTAATGCTGGGCGGTTGTATTCTGCAACAAAAGTGAGCGGCAATACTATAACAGTGACCAAGAAAGGTAGTGATAGCAATACGATAGGATTCTATAATGTTAGCCCCTATGGCATGTATAGATTTTGGTCGAATCTTTTAAAGACCAATACCGTAACTTTGTCCTTCGAGGCTAAACATGATAGTGGTGGCCCGCATGTGTTACGATATGGTCTTGAGAATGCGATAATTCAGTCTACACAAACTACTTCTTATTGGAAGAAATACACTCTAACTATACCAAAAAAACCTGATAATAACTTTGTTGCATTTATTTTTTATTCTGATGGTTATGCCTCGAATACCGAGTCTGACGGTTTTTCGCTTAGAAATATCCAAATTGAGGTAGGTGACATCGCAACTGAGTTTGAACCATACACTGGTGGCGGGTACAATCTTTTTGACGAGTTTTCTGGGCTGCCTGTCAATTCGCCCAATGGAGTCGTATTATCTAACCAAAACGGCGTACTAAAACTTACAGGTAAACCTACTATCGATTGGTTACCTATTCTTATTCGAAACAATTTATCACTATTTGATAAAACTGCGTACACAGTCGTGTCTTACAATGGTGCTAGTTTACAATTATTTGCACAGGTGCTGGCATATAAGAAAGATGGTTCAGGAGCTGATACTTTTGGTGGCCCTTCTGGTAAAATCTTTACATTTACAACCGACAGCACAAAATATGATAGGTATGCCATAAAATTACAACTTGGCAGTAAGGCTGCATATTCTGAGCCTGTAACTATATATAATAACTTCGCCCTCTTTCGCGGTGCATTTACCGAAAGCAACTTACCAGAGTACTCTTCATACAACTCTAGCCTTGCTTCTCCTCGCCCACTCAAGCCCGCTACAGTTGCAGAGCGTACTGAGAATAAAGCAACTATTGTAGGTAAAAATCTATTCAGGGCAGTCCAACAAAATCCGCTCCCTGAGTTTAAATCTATAGTCGAGTCTGATGGTTCTATTACCTTTGGTGGTAAAGTTATGTTTTGGTGGGGAAATAATTTAACTGTATCATCAGCTATATCCATACCTGCCAATACTCAATGTACTTTATCGATAGAGAAACCGCTACCTTTTCACCTATGTCTTGGAATCACTGGTAGAAATGGACGGATCATTCAAGGCGAACCAATTATTGGTAAAGGTAAAACCTCAGTAACCTTCATTATTCCAGAGGATGTGATTTCTTGTTGGTTATATTTGTCGATTAATAATTCAGGATGGAATCAAAATGATCCTATTCTAGAAACTAATATTAAAGTACAGCTTGAACATGGGGATATAGTTACGCCTTATAAGCCGTTTGAATCTGTAGATTTTAATATTCCAGTTGGAGAGAATATCTTTAAACTCACCGACGACATTTATGATGAAGTGAAACTTGAAAATGGCGTAGCTTAGTTAATAAAGCGTGTCGGTAAATTAGAACTAACTGGCGAAGAAGAGAAAATCACTCACTACTTCACAACACCGGCTGGAACTATCGGTTTTAAGTATAAAAACCCGACTGAAGAGAAAATCTTTGTTCAACAAGACTCTGTAGCTAACATTATCTGTTCACATTTTAAGGCGATTAATGAAGATGCTGTCTATACGACACGAGAAAATAAAACAGGTGTGGCAATTTATGGTGGTTTCAATAACTTCCCTAAGTACACTAATACTATGGGTTTTTGGTTCAAAGTAACCGACCAGGCGTATATGAAAATCACCGATGTGGCTTCGTTTAGGAATTGGCTCAAAGCTGAGAAAGCTAAAGGTACACCTGTAACCGTATATTATGAGATGAAAGAACCTCAAATCACTGAGCTTGGCAGAACTAATCTTAATCAGGTCTATGTAACTGATACTCATCTAGAACTTGGAAACGGCATCAAAGAAACCATTAAAGGTGTCGCTCCAACCGCAACTCAAACAGATTACGCTAGGGCTGGAGGTATTACCAAGACCATTTACAACACTGAGATTAAGGTCGACAAGCAGAAGCAAGAGATCGAGTCGGTAGTTTCGAAACAAACTCAGGTAGACCAGAAATTAAATGAAGAATTTAGCAAGGTTACACAAAACATTAAAAACGTAGTCACTACAATCCAGACCACTGGTGGTGGAAATTTGATTAAGAACTCCGTGGGTTACGCTAAAAATCAAGACGGAACACTAGTGGAGTGGTCTAAAAATAGTGCTGGTGAAGTTAAGAGCTACACAAGCCCAGAATCTAG
>JABCPR020000028.1 GCA_013332965.2 Candidatus Saccharimonadota bacterium
ACTATTCGTACCGCTAAAGCTGGTGCCGTGATTGGTAAACAAGGTGCAGGTATTAATGAAATCAAGAAAGAGCTTGAGAAGTTCGCTTCCCAACCAATTCGCATCAATGTTGAAGAAGTTAAGAAACCTGAACTTTCCGCAAAATTAGTTGCTGAAAATATCGGTTTCCAGCTTGGAAAACGTATGAATTTCCGCCGTGCCGTCAAAATGGCCAGCCAGTCAACAATGACCGCCGGAGCTAAAGGTGTTCGCATCGAGGTCTCAGGTCGTCTTAATGGTGCCGAAATGTCACGCCGTGAAAAGTTTATTGAAGGATCCGTCCCTCTACATACTCTTCGCGCTGATATTGATTTCTACTGTCATCACGCTCCAACCATCGCTGGTATCGTCGGCGTCAAGGTTTGGATCTATAAGGGAGAGAAATAATTATGGCTATTTTACTTCCAAGTCGCGTTGCTCATCGTAAAGTCAGAAAAGGCAAAAACGATGGTGTAGCAACTCGCTGTAACACTGTTGCCTTCGGTGAATATGGTCTCATGTCACTCGACAACGAGCGTATCAACTCACGTCAAATTGAGGCCGCTCGTCAGGCAATTACCCGTTACATCAAACGCGGTGGTAAAATTTGGATTCGAATTTTCCCACACACACCTGTTACCAAAAAACCTCTTGATGTAAAGATGGGTTCTGGTAAAGGTGAACCACAATTTTACGTAGCTAAAGTTAAGACCGGCACCGTGATGTTTGAAATGGCAGATGTCACCGAAGAGCAGGCCAAAGAAGCTCTCCGTCTTGCTTCACACAAGCTTCCAGTCCGCTGTAAGTTTGTTAGGAAAGGAGATCAGTAATCATGGCTGATAAAAAGACAGAGAAAAAAGCTGAGAAAGTTATCAAACCTTTAGCAGATCTTCAAAAAGAATTACTTGAAGCCCGCCGTGGACTTATCGAAGGCACTCTTCAAAACCCACACAAAATCAAGGCTTTAAGAAAAGAAATTGCAAGGTCAAAAACTTTAACTAATCAAGGAAAGGGAGCCTAAGTATGGCACAAACACTTCAAGGAGTAGTAACTTCCGACAAACGTGATAAAACCATTACCGTCTCCATTACTAACCGCGAAACTCATCCACTCTACCGCAAGCAGTATTCTCACACTCGTAAGTACACTGCTCACGACGAGAATAATGAAGCAAAGTTAGGGGACAAAGTTGAAATCACCGCTTGCCGTCCATATTCCAAGACCTGTACTTACAAACTCGTCAAGATTCTTGAACGTTCACATGGTACTGTCGAATTAAAGGATGATGTTAAGAATGTACTACCTGAAGATGATACTACAGGGGAGGAAAATTAATTATGATTCAACAGGAAACTAGATTGCATGTAGCCGACAACAGTGGCGCCAAGGAACTTGGAGTAATCCGTGTCCTCGGCGGTACTCGCGCTCGTTACGCTCGTGTCGGTGACATTGTTACCGCCAGCGTAAAAGACGCATCACCTACAGGCAACATTAAAAAGAAAGCCGTGGTTCGCGCCGTTATCGTCCGCACCCGCGGCCAAATCCGTCGTCCAGATGGTTCAACCATCCGCTTTGACGACAACGCAGCCGTTATCATCAATGATGATAAAAATCCAAAAGGCACCCGTGTCTTTGGACCAGTCCCACGAGAACTTCGTGAACTCGGCTTCAACAAGATTATCAGCTTAGCTCCGGAGGTACTATAATATGGCACAGAATCTCAAATCTGGCGATGTAGTAACCATTATCGCTGGTGACAATAAAGGTAAATCTGGCAAAATCGTTAAGATGGACCTTAAAAATCACAAAGCTATGATCGAAGGTATTGGAATCCGTGAACGCCACATGCGCACCACTCAGTTCAATCCAAAAGGCGGCAAGAAAGATATCCACGTTGGTATCGATCTCTCTAATCTCAAGAAAGAAGGGAAATAAATATGGCAGATAAATATGTTCCTCGCCTTAAAGCTCTCTACAATGACAAAATTGTCAAAGACTTAGAGAAAGAACTCGAGATTAAGAATGTTAACCAATTACCAAAACTCGAGAAAGTAGTTGTTTCTTGTGGTGTTGGTAAGAAACGTGAAGACAAGCACTTCACTGAGACTGTTGCTTTGACTCTTGAGAAAATCACCGGTCAAGCTCCAACCTCACGTCTTGCTAAAAAGTCAATCGCAACCTTTAAAATTCGTAAAGGTATGGGCGCCCCAGTTGGTTACCTTGTTACCTTACGTAATGACAAGATGTATGAATTTGTCGATCGTCTAATCAGTATTGCACTGCCACACGTTCGTGACTTCCACGGCGTTCCAACCGGTTCATTTGATGCACAAGGTAACTATTCACTAGGTCTTAAAGAGCAGACCGTCTTCCCAGAAATCACCTTCGAAGATGCTTCCGTTCTTCACGGTCTTGAAATTACTTTCATTATCAAAAATGGTACCAAAGCAGGTAGCCGCAAACTATTAGAGGCATTCGGTATGCCTTTCGAAAAGAAGGAGAGCAAATAATATGGCGAAAAAATCAGCAGTCCTTCGTGACCTCAAACGCCAGAAAATGTTTGACAAATACAAAGCCAAACGCGCTGAATTAAAAGCAGCTGGTGACCTTGAAGGTCTTCAAAAATTACCAAAAAATTCTAGCCCAACCCGCTTGAAAAATCGCGATATGCTTGACGGTCGTCCACGTGGCTACATGCGCCGCTTCGGACTTAGCCGTATTAGCTTCCGTGAAAAAGCAAGCAAGGGCGAAATCCCAGGTGTAACAAAGAGTAGTTGGTAAGGAAAGGAGTAAGTTATGTCATTACAATCAACAGATCAAATCGCAGACCTTATCACCCGCATCCGCAACGCTATCATGGTTAACAAAAATGAAATCGTTGTACCAGCTTCCAAGCTTAAGATTGCAGTCCTTGAAGGTCTGAGGCGCATCAATTTTATCGCCGATTACAGCATTATTGAAGCTACTCCACGTAACTCAATCAATGTAATCATTAATCAAATCAATGAAGCTCCACGCATTAACGAGATCACCAAAGTTTCAAAACCAGGTCGTCGTGTTTATGCTGGTGTTGATGAACTTCCAAAGATTAAGTCTGGCCGTGGTATCGTCCTCATTTCTACCTCAAAAGGTGTGATGACTGGCGACGAAGCCAAAAAGGCTCGTCTTGGCGGTGAAATCCTCGTCAAGGTTTGGTAATCGATAAACCTAAAAATAGAGCAGCCAAACTGCTCTATTTTTTGTTTAACCCGTCGTCCTCCTTGCTTTTTACCCTCAGATATGGTAAAATCTCGAGGATAATATTAATTGAAAGGAAGATATGAGTCGTATCGGAAAACAACCTGTCCAGATTCCTGCAGGAGTGACAATCACGGTCGGCGAACAGATGATCACTGTCGCTGGACCTAAAGGTTCACTCGAGGTTCCTGTTCAGGAAAACGTTGTTACCACCATCGAGGACGGCATGGCAGTTATCACCCGCAAGGATGACGAACCAAAATCCCGTGCATGGCATGGTTTACAACGCGCACTTCTAAATAATGCCGTTATCGGTGTTACTCAGGGTTTTGAAAAGAAACTCGAAATCAATGGTGTTGGTTTTCGTCTCTCAGGCGGACCAAAAGAAATTGAGATGTCTCTCGGTTTTTCACATCCAGTTAAATATTCTGCACCAGATGGCGTAGAACTTAAATCTAACAAGATGGAAATCATCGTTTCAGGCATCGATAAGCAAAAAGTTGGTCAGACCGCCGCTGAAATTCGTGCTTTCAAGAAACCAGAACCATACAAGGGTAAAGGTATTAAGTACTCTGACGAAGTAATTCTCCGCAAGGCAGGAAAGGCAGGAAAGAAATAATGAATAAGATTTTTCGCGCAAACCGCACCCGTGCTAAGATTCACGGCACAGCTGAGCGTCCTCGCCTCACTGTTCATATCAGCAACCTCAACATCACTGCTCAGGTTATTGATGATGACAAACAAGCAACCTTAGCTTACGCTACTACTGTTGGCAAAAAGCTCAAAGGTACTAAATCTGAAAAAGCTGCCGAAATCGGTGCTGAAATCGCAAAAGCAGCAAAGAAAGCAAACATTAATAAAGTTGTCTTCGACCGTGGCTCAAAGCTTTATGCCGGACGTATGTCTGCTCTAGCTGAGGCTGCTCGTAAGGAAGGATTGGAGTTCTAATATGGCTGATGCAAATACAACTGCTCCAAAGCAACCAAAGGTAGTCAACAAATCAGGCACCCTAAAGATGACTGATGAAGTAGCTGCAACTAAGCAAACTCGCGACATGGCTGGTCGTCCAATGCGTAAAAATACTCGCCGTGACCGTGTTAAAGCTGAGAATACACCAAAGGAGTTCGAGGAAATCACTATCAATATTGACCGTGTTTCTCGTACCGTAAAAGGTGGTCGCCGCATGCGCTTCAAAGCTCTTGTTGCTGTTGGTAAAAAGAAAAACAAAGTCGGCGTTGGTGTCGCTAAAGGTGGTGATGTCACTACGGCAGTCCAAAAAGCCGCTCGTGTTGCAAAGAAAAATATGATTACTTTCAACATGAATGAAGAAACCATTTGTCACGAAGTTGAAACCAAAACCACTGGCGCTCACGTTTTAATGAAACCTGCAGCTCCAGGTACCGGTATTATCGCTGGCGGTATCGTTCGTTCAATCATTGGCTTGACTGGCGTAAAGAACCTAATTTCTAAATCTCTAGGTTCCACCAACAAAGTCAACATTGCTTACGCTGTTATCGAAGGTTTGAGACAGCAAGTTCCTCGTGCTAAATGGAATACTACTATCGAAAAAGCTAAAACCTCCAAAAAGGAGAATAAGTAATGAAATACAACGACTTAATCGTTGAGCGTAATGCTCGTCCAACCAGGGCTGGTCGCGGTATTGCAGCCGGTCGCGGTAAAACCGCTGGTCGTGGTACTAAGGGCCAAAAAGCTCGTACTGGCCACAAGAAAATGCCAGCAACCTTCATGGGTGGTCAGCGTGCTCTTATGCAGGCTGTACCAAAGCTTAAAGGCTTTAAGTCACTTCACAAGAAGGCTGAGCTTGTCTACACCGACAACCTTAATGGTCTTACCGGTATCGTTGACAACTTCATCTTAGCTGAAGCTAACCTAATTACCACCCCATACACCAAAGTTAAAATCATCACTCGTGGTAATCTTGATGCAAAAATTGAACTCAAAACTCAATTTGCCAGCAAGACTGCTATTGAAATGATCAAAAAAGCAGGTGGTAGCTTCACTAAAGCTAAAATCCCAGCTCGTCCAAAAGCTGAAGATAAAGCTGAATAAATCGAAGTAAAATAAAATAACCCCCACAAGGGGTTATTTTTTGTGTAGATTATGATAATATAGATTAGTAATACAAGAGAGGTCCTAATGCATTTCAAGACAATTTTCAAATCCCTAAAGAATAAAGACATGTTAAAGCGCATCGCCATTGTTTTTGGTATCATCATCGCCTATCGACTTTTGGCTCATATCCCAGTGCCAATGGGTGATGCAAAAACTTTCAAAGATGCTGTCACAAACTTAATTTCAAAATCTGACTTCTCTGGCTTCTTGAATCTTATCTCCGGTGGCGGCCTTGCCTCATTTTCAATCATCCTTGTTGGCCTCTCCCCATATATCACCGCCTCTATTATTTTTCAGCTACTCTCAAAAGCTATTCCAAGCCTCGAAGAACTCTCTGAGGATGGCGAAACTGGTCGCCGCAAGATTAACCAGTGGACCCGCAGGTTGACTGTACCTCTTGCCATCGTGCAATCAATTGCATATATTTATATCCTCTATCAATCAGTCGCCTCCACCAATACCGTATCCTTTGTTCCGACTACTCGCGACTGGATCCTTTCCGTTACTACAATGACTGCCGGTTCTATCATTCTGATGTGGATGGGCGAGCTCATCACAGAACAGGGCGTTGGCAACGGTATTTCTACTATTATTTTTGCCAGTATCATCTCTCAGTTCCCAACCACCACCGCATCTCTATCTCGCAGCCTATTCGAAACTAAGTATGGCACCCTCAGTCTTTTTGGTTGGCTTAACCTTCCAGTCAATCCAGTTGTATTCTGGACCCTCCTCATCATGGCTCTCGCTATTATAATTGTCCTCTATTGGCTTGTTAAATTAAATGAAGCTCAGCGCATTATTACCGTCAATTATGCCAAGCGTGTCCATGGTAACAGTGCTTATGGCGATATTAAATCTATTCTGCCAATCAAACTCATTGCTGCCGGTGTGGTTCCAGTTATTTTCGCTACTGCCTTCCTCTCGCTCCCATCACTGATCGGTCAATTAATCACCACTCTAAACCCTGGTAATCAGCTTGGCTCCACTCTCACCTCTCTCTTTACTGCACCAAACGCCCAAAACTTTAGCCGTCTCTATCCAAACGGTATAACTGCCCAATGGTTTATCTATCCTGCCCTCTACTTTGCTCTTGTAGTTCTTTTTACCTACTTCTATACCTCTATCATCTTTAATACCAATGAAATTGCCGACAATCTACAAAAACAGGGTGGCTTCATTGAAGGTGTCCGTCCTGGTAAGACAACCGCCAAATATCTCGAGAATACCGTCAACCGCCTTAATCTATTCGGCTCGCTCTCACTTGGCCTGATCGCCATGCTTCCATTCATCACTGACTACATTTTCATCATTCTAACCGGCGCTCCAATGGGATTGTCTCTCTCTGGTACCGGACTCCTTATCGTAGTCACTGTTGCACTCGAAAATCTCCGCCAGGTAGACTCTCGTGCACTCATGGTAACTTACGACGATTTTAAATAAATAGAAAAGGGTGGACATATGGCATTATCAACTCCAAATCCTAAACCACGTGCTGGTACGATCTTTAAAATAATTCTTCTCATTTTCGTCGTCAGCATCGCAGCCCGAATTACGACCTGGGAAAATCAATATTATAAGACTGAGGAAGGCAAAGAACGCATTGCGCCACGTTCAGCAGGTGATATTTCAACTGATAGTACCGATGTTGATGAAACTGTTATTCCTCAAGAAGAGGTTGCCGCATATACGGTAGCGGCGGACAAGCCAAGGTATTTGACAATCGAAAAAATTAGCGTCCATAATGCCAGAATTCTCCCAGTTAATATCGATATTAAGGGTGCCATGCAGGTTCCACGCAGTATTTTTGATGTAGGATGGTATATCAAATCTGCAGCACCTGGTACCAAAGGTACATCTATTCTTGATGGGCATAATGGTGGTCCAACCATGCAAGGCGTTTTTAAGAATCTCAATCTACTCGAAAAAGGCGACCATATCACGATTGAGATGGGCGATGGTACTAAGTATACCTATCAAGTTTATGAGAATATTACCGTCCCACTTACTGAGGCTAATCAAAAGATGAGCTCCCTGGCTGTTTCTCCAGTCTCTGGTATTGAATCAATCAGTCTTATTACTTGTACCGGCGAATGGTCCGATCTGCAAAAAACCTATCTTTCAAGACAATTCTTACGCGCCGTCCGCATTTAGTCTATTTACAAAAGTAAACAATTTTGATATAATTTCCTAGTAATTTATGGTTAGTC
>JABCPR020000029.1 GCA_013332965.2 Candidatus Saccharimonadota bacterium
ATCATCCCGTACTAAACCAAGACTGAGATTATTATGAAGCTCCCAAGAAACCAAACAAAAAGCCACAAGATACTACTAGTATATAGGTATTTCCATCTGTAAAATTTACCATAACAGGAACGTTTACTGCTATGTATTCAGAATCTGTAAAATTAGGCTCAAGAACAACGGCAAACACTTCTTTTAACGCACCTGTGATAGAATGTACCGCATTCTCTGATTTTATCTCCTCATTTTGGAATTCTTGCAGTAATAATTTCTTTGGAGAGTTTATACCACCTCTCGCCGTAAGCCCATCAAGTAGGACTTTAGAATAGGTCGGATCACGAAAAGTTGGTATGCAAAAAATCGATAAACCACATCAGGATCTATCTTGAACTTACTAAAATCGCGGTCTCTTCTTTTTGCCTTTTTATTAAGCACGATAGAAAGTTGCTGAAGCTTCTGCTCGGCTTCCTTATTTAGAATCTCTTCATTTTCATCAGAATACCAACCAACCATTGCATTAAACTTATTACTATTTGGACCTTTTATTATTTTCCCAGACTTTGCGTCCAAATAATTAACAGTTTTCTTCCCATAAAATGATCTAATCATAGATTCGGGAAAATATTTATGACTTTCCTTATAGGTTCATAATCTTATTTTGACAACTCCCGTATTTCATTGTATAATATCAACATTGGGTATTTTCCCACAACATAAGGAGGGGTTTATGAGTACTTTAAAGATTAACCTAGCGAATTTCTTCGCAAAACAGTCCTGTTCTGCCTGGCAGAAAAACCGCATCGTCCGGAAACTCTGCCGCGACACCTACCGTCTCATCATGGAGACCGGCGCCGCGAACTATCCGTACGCGAACTCTGATTTTGCAGACTGGCTGGAATCCGATGGCGATTCCTACACGCTTGTCACCGATTCTTGCAACTTTGTTATCCGCCACAGCGCCAGTTATATCGCCTGGATGATGAAAAAGCATTGCGGTGGTTGGCCGAAACTCCCTGTTCCCGGCGAACGCAAGCCTGGAGAACACAACTTTGATGCCAAGCACTGGAACGAAGTCCTTGAGTACAACGGCTGGCAAGAGTTATCTGAGTATGAATGGCCTGAGCTCACTCAGGCAAGCAGCGATGTACATTACATCGGCATCCTGCCAAACGAAGGGGAATTTGGCCAGCTCGTCTGGCTTGTCGACGCCTCTGAAGGCGACAACAATACGCCGGCCGAGTGGTATGTCTGGACCTATCAGGATCTCAGGAAGCAGAATCTCACGCTCCCGGTTGCCACCACCTCAAACATCATCTGGTATCGCGAACCTGTTCACGGCAAAGCGAAAGCTTAAGTATTCACAAAAGACACAGTACCAGGAAAACTTAATGATTCGAAGAATCTAACAAGCTCGAAATTCGCAAAAAATAGCACCCCTCTTAGGAGGGGTGTTTTCTTCTTCAGATCCACAAAAATGTTTATGCCAAACTGTCAACCTTCACATTAAGATCCAGGCCCCTGCAACAAACTGACTATAAATTCTCACGCTTATCTATTATAATAACCATATGAATAAACCAGAACTCGATCAGGAAGCCAAACTCAACCAGCGCCTCTCCGTCATCAAAAAATATTACGATCTCGACGCCCTCCTCGCACATGGCACCAAACAGCAGGACATCGCAAAATACTACAGAAAATCCGATTTTTTCTATAATCACGTCCACTCTGGCGGTGGTGGCAATATCCACATGGCTATCTCTAGCGACCACACCTTTAATCGAGCCGACTTCAAAAGACAAGCTGAATATGTTGCAAAATTCATCAAAAGTGGCGACAAAGTTCTCGAAGTTGGTGCCGGCCAGCTCAGTAACACTCGACACCTTGCCGAGCTTTTCTCAGATGTCTCATTCACTGCACTCGATATCCCAAATCGCAACTTTCTCAAAAATAAAGTTCCAGAAAACGTTACTCTCATCGAAGGCGACTACCACAACCTCAAAAATCTCGAAGATAACTCCTTTGACGTAATTTTTGGCGTCGAAACTATCTGCTATAGCCAGAATAAACAGCTCGTCGTCAGTGAAATTATGAAAAAGCTTAAACCAGGCGGCACTTTTATTTCATTTGACGTTTTTGAACCAAAACCAAGATCTAAGATGTCCGATTTTGAAAAAAGAATTTCCAGCATAACTCTGGCCGGCATGCGCGTCACTGATCTCGACCAGTACATTGGTGATTTTAAAAAATATCTCGAAGAAGCAGGCGCCAAAGATATTGAAGTCACCGACCTCACAGAAAATATCATGCCAAACCTAAAGCGCCTCGCTAAAATCTCCCGTCTCTATTACACCCATCCGCTCCTTCTCAGGGTTCTCAAAACCGTCCTCGCCGAAGATGTCACGATAAATAGCGTCACGGGCTTCCTCATGGACCTGACTTTTGATGGCAAAAATATTCACGCCTACTATCGCGTCACCGCCAAAAAATAAAAACTCAAACTAGGCCGCCCCACAAATAATACCCACAAACAACATCCACAAACGGAATCCAACAAACAATAACTCTTTCAAAATCAATAATAGAAAAGCATGAAAAAGCCCCGACAGTTGTCGGGGCAGCAGGAATTTCGTCTTTGCTCTGGGTAAGGTGCTTTGAGATGAAGATTGTTGGTGGTGACGCAACATAATGCTCAAGTGTGTTCTGGAGATTTTCGACAGTTTTGCTCTAGGAGTGGGGATTCCGTAGCATAGCTAGTGATGCAACCAACTTGGAGGGGGAGGTTGACTAGCCTAACTGTTTTGCCGTCCGAATTCACACGGCCCAAGCTAAGTCGTTTCAAGCCCAAACGCAAAAACATAAGTGACTTATACTCTTCCTGGACTACGCTTTTCAGCGGCAATTCTAGCAAAGACGAATGCGTCAAGACGCTTCCTGCAACCTGGTGAAAAGATTCTTCCGCCAAGTCGCTGCTTATTATATTGTATAAAATGTCTAATGTCAAACATAAGCAAAAACAGCAGCTATTAAAAAACGACTATTATCTAATAATGTTAAGGTCCTGGGCCTTAACGCTAAAATTGACTAATAATAATTTTATGATTTAATAATAAAAAGGATTTTATGGCAAAGAAACACATCTGGAGAATCAAAAGAATTTATTTTGATCAGCTAAAAAGCGGCAAAAAGACACTCGAGATCCGCGTTGGCTATCCGCAAATCAAGAAAGCCCAAAAAGGCGACATTATTACATTTGAAAATTATGGTTTTAATGAGTTTGACGTAAAAGACGTCAGAATCTACCAAACTATCGCGGAAATGCTAGACGCTGAAAGTGTAGAAAAAGTTCTACCTGGCATGACCTACGGCACCGCCCTCCACACTCTCCAAAAAATCTATCCAAAAGACAGGGAAAAACTCGGTGTTTATGTCCTAGAATTAATTTTCAGGACGAATCATTCTAGACCTGAAAAATATAAACGCGCTTAAAATCCCCCCCAACCAAAAACCAAAAAAAGAAGAGCCATAGACTCTTCTTTTCACTCAAGGAATTCTAGCTTTTTCCCCAACAGATACGGGTACTTATATCTATAACCTTTAAGTAGCTAAACTATATCACGTCTCAAAAAATTTGGAATAGTATTTTTAAAAAATCCGCTACATGCCTTTAGTGCGTGCTTTATATTTCGCATAGCGAATCAAGACCGCCGCGGCCACCGCCACACAGGTAATTATCCCGGTCATCAAATAGTTTGTCGGCTGAGGAGCTGGCGCCTCCTCCCTGCTATCCTGCAAGGTTTCCTCTCTACTATCCTGCAAGGTCTCCTCACGTGTCTCATCATTTTCTTTCATATTTTCATTATAGCACACCAACATTTTCCAATTTTCACCAAACTCCACCCCTGTAAAATTCAAAAATTCCAGATTCTTTAAAAATCTATCATGCTCATGTTTTACATTTTTAAAAATCCGTTGTACAATCCAGTCAGATAGATAATTATGAGCCCCCATCATAACAATCTATCAGCATGTAGTAAAACCTATTCTTTTACTACATCAAAAACTTATTCGTTGAAAGGGAACAGACTCCGAAAAACGGAGTCTGTTCTATTTTTTATCAAACGCTACTCAAACCCCCTCAAGTGCAACACCTTAAAACGTTAGTTTAGAGAACCTATTTGTTATTTTCAAAGAACCTGTTATAATATCCCGCATAGCAACATATTGTCATGTTGCACACGCACCTTACACACCAGTTGCATCCCAAAGGAGGGGGAACCATGAAGATTCTTATCAAAGATACACTGCGAAACAAAGAAACACTGTACCTGCAGAAATGCGACGTTCGTTACCTGCTTGAACACCCGGATATCATCCGTAGTCCGAAAATCAAGCCTGGCAGCCCCAAGGCAATCGAGCTTGATGAGATCGAAAACCATGGATACGAAAGTTTCATCAGGGAAACTCTAAACGACGAGGCCAACAGGCTTATTTTCGAAAGTGACCTCTGCAGCGATTATGACTTCCGCATTACCTACAGAGACACCGCAAGTATCGGATGGATCAATTCTCACAAGTGGATTTACGATTATGAAGAATATATCGTCGAATCCATCGATAGGCTCACGCGTGATCTTAAAAAAATCAATAAGTCTATTGAAGTTAAATTAGCAGAACTAGATGACGCAGAGTATGAATATCAGACACAAGCTGAACGCGCCAATCGTTCTCGCAATCCCAGTGTCTCACACCCCACTGCCACAAACACTGAAGCTGCCATTTCATACGAAGATATTCTGCATATGGAACATCGTCAGTATGATCTTGCAGAAATCGAGGTCCTCAAACGAAAAAAAGACGCTCTCAGATCCATGATTCAGTACCATGAAAGTGATATTGAATTTACTTTTCCCACAGAGTTTCGAGGTTTGGTACGAAATACCAGCCTCAATCAGCGCATGAAAGACGCCTTAAGCAACCCCACCCGCAAGATGAAGAACTAAAGCAAAAGGCACCCGCAAGGGTGCCTTATTTTAAGGTTAATCGTAAGTATCCTGAGAAAGATCGCAAAACGTCATCTGTCTCGATCCATCCCCTCCTGAAGAACTGCGGTCAAAGAATACAATCACACCAGTATGTTCCTCAACATTATACTGCGCATGAAAATCTTTGAGCTCATACTTCCATTTCTTGTCCTTATGGTCGCTATATTTTAAATCCACTTCGCATACACCAGACACATGGAATAAATGCGGTTTTCCAACAGTATTCTGAAGCCCCAGTATTTTCCATCTGCGAGTAGGTACTGCTCCGAGCCTCAAATTGATGCCCGGTTCATTAACCTTTTCACTCTGAAGCACCTCAAATCTTGTTGCCGCCTTTCTAATATCATCACTCTGCGCAAACTTACACGCCGAAAACAACTTATTGATATTAGGCCCCGCAATAATATTAAAGCCGCCGCGTACACTGAAATCCTCAAGCGTAAAATACGTTACGTTTGATCCCTGCAGTTTCTTGATACTCATACGTATCTCCTTCCTAAAGAACACCCCAAAATCGAGGCAAAGCCAGCCCACTATTAGACTAGTATCTAGTATTATACAATAAATACCTCACCCTGTCAAAGACGGAAATCACGACATCAAAAATCAGGAGTCACAACTTCAAAGACTAAAATCCGCGGCCTCAAAGCTAAGACCATTTGCTATAAGCCACTTCGCTCTCGGCTGAAATCACCTTTCGTACCTTATCCCCCTGAGCGTAAAGCCTCGCCTCCCGTTCATGCTCATTAGTCTCCGCTTTACTTTCCGCCATCTCTAGTGCTCCAGAAAAATATTCTTTCATCGCCGCAATCTGTTTCTTCGCCTCCGCCAGCTCTTTTCCATCCATATTTTCCGTCATCGATTCAGGCAAACGGTCCACCATCGCCGCAATCTGCTTCGCCTGTTCTGCACATTCCATCAACGTACACCATTTCGCTCGCTTTTCCGCCATCAAATAATCTCTTCGGCGCCTCAAATACTCCTGCTCGCCATATTTCTCCTTAATCTCAGCCGCTGGACTCCCCTTTGCCAGCACGTCCGCAAGATCAGCCGAATACCCAATCACAAAACGTGGCATCACAGGGATCCGCCCCTTCTTATGAATCGGATGCCAAGAATCATTCATATCCTCGAAATATTTCGCCGAAGCAAAACCCGGAATCTTCAAACCGTCTCTTTGTGCTGAAGGTGTCGGATAAATTCGCACATATTCTTCACCATTCGCACGACGCTTTACCTCCACTGCACCAAATTCCGATATTGCCGCATTATCACGACTTGTACTATTCCCATATTCATGCGCCCAAGAAAATTTCTTCTGCAACTTCTCCTGAACTATGTTATAAGTCAAATCCACCGCAAAAGGCACCACTTCGCCCCCGGTCTTCTCATTCTGGATCATCCCAATTACATCGATATGATTAAACAAATCGTCTACCTCTGAAGCTGGAAGAGTTCTTAGAGCCTCATATTTTTTATCCTCAGCAAATCGATCTTCCTCAGAAAACCAGTCACCCGTCTCCACCATCGAAGTAAAAGTCACCTCTAAAATTTTCGCATCACTCCGCTCCTTGTCCCTATGAAAATCCGGCATACTTTTCTCAGCTCTCACTAGTCTAAGGTCCGCGCGAATTTCCTCAGGCCTATACACCGAGTTAAACGTTTCTGGCCTTGGCGTCAAACTCTCGAGCGTCTTCTCCATTCGCTCATAATGCGTCAACTTATTCTTATTTCCCACTAAACTTCCTCCAACTGTATCTAGTCGCATTATATCACACAAAATAAGGCCCGTCTTTCGACGAGCCTAGCGACAAGTTACCTTTAGGCTACCTGTCCTGTGGTTTGGCTGTTTCCAGCCATGAGTTCGTCAAGCCCTTCCAGATCCGATAAATCAACCAGCTCTGTCAAGGTCATCAACTCCATTAAAACTGTGAAATCTGTAGCTTCCATTATTCCTCCTTTGTTTCTTCGTGTTCTATTGTGAAGAATTTCGAACTAATCCAGTCCAAAATTCCATACACCGTATCATTACGGTAGTTACTTGCAAGTGTTGCCACTTCGATATTGATAATACCATTCTCAAACAAACGTTCATCATCTATCACAAACAAAGTCTCATGCGAATGTGTCTCAATATAATTACGAAATCTCTCAAAGTTTACTGCATCACACAGCTCCATAAACTTCGAGCGCGAAAACCGCACTGCACTCCGTACCGGCCGACCGATCATTGTACCGTCAGTCAAGGCAAACATCAGTCCGTTATGTCTACGGTTCCAGTTGTAAACAAAGTTATTCAGATTAGCAGTGCCCTCAATCATAAGCTTCTGCCCCAGGCTACCGCCAGAACTTCTCTTCTTTCTCGGCGCCACATCCTTACGAAAACTATTCATCACAGCTCCCCCTTTCTAAGGTACCCTTTTGCATCAATATTCAACATCTGAAACAAATAGCATCTTTTATTATAATATATAATTCTGTTTATGTCAATATCGCGTATCTTTGACTTTTTAAAGCATATATGTTATAAATATAAAGTTTTTGCACCTTATGAGGAAAGGAGGATAGAGGTAGAACCTCACTGGCAACCTGTTGGACTAAATCTAGAGGGTCGATCTTTATGCTTAATAGATTCGCATTTCTAGAACACCTATCAAACTTGGAGGGAACATGTTTATTAGTAAAGTCAGAAAGCATCAACCGTTAATAGAGAACTGGGAGCTAATTTTCCCGAAGGCATATGGCGAGGGGTACCACCAGAAGGTAGCTAAAGCCTTTCATGCTATCTGGATCAATTCCGAAATTGAAGAGTTGATCTTCAATCGAGATGCTAAAGGTCTGATTCGTGAACGGATTTCCGAGAACAAATACCGGATTATCACGAGCGGAGAACTTGAGATCAGAGGCACTATCTATGGCTACAACGGTCACATCCAAGGTTCTTCCATTTTGGTCGACAATATTGCCTCGATTACCCGTATCAAAGATGTAAGTGGCAACTATAATTTGTCTTATCCGTTAATCATTACCACCAAAAACGGTAAGCAGTACCGCATTAACGCCAAGGAGTGCACCTATAAAACAAGATGCGAACTTAGCAATATTACAATGCTTGGAAAAGTCGAGACCAGAGCAGACCATTAACTACATCCCAGCATGAAACACAAAGGATACCTGTAACCTATACTCCAATCTTCAAAGCCTCCGCCTGCCGGGGGCTTTTTCATTGACTTTTTATTCCATTTCATACTGCGGATCGTTGGAGAAACGGCTTTTTTATATTAAAATTAGATCCAATATGACCATTAAATATCTCGAAACTCCAATTACTCAAAATAATCTGCCACTAACATATACTATTGTGTCAGCAGGGACCCTGGAACTATCGGATGAAGACAGAACCAAGACTGGGCGTTTATATCATATTCAAGCGAACGATGAATGGCGTGATTATTATGTTCTCTATATAGGGCCTCTTAATGATAACAAGATGCCATCTTTACAAGAAATAACTTCCGATAAAGATATAATAATCCGTATTGACTCTGGCTGTCTTACCGGCATGGTTTTTGGTGACCGCACCTGCGATTGTCATGAGCAATTACAGATTGCCGTAAATACTGCATTAGAAAATGGAGTTGGTTTTATAATACACATACCAAGTCAAGATGGTCGCGGTATGGGCATTGATTTTAAGCTAAAAACCCTTGATGAACAGTATTACAATAATCTGAATACGGTTGAAAGTGCAAAAACCGTGTCAGGACTAAACAATATTGACCGCCGCACATATCACGGAGCCGTTGGTTGTCTAAAAGTTCTAGGCGTCAAGACTTCTATGTCACTAAATATTGCAACCAACAACCCTGATAAGATAAATGCCTTTAAATCAGCCAGTTTCACTAAACTGAACACCACTAGAGTTTTTGCTACACATATTTCCGATGAAGTCAAAAAACACCTATCTGCGAAACAGGAATTTCTCGGACACCTAAAATAACCAATTCTTACCGCAACCAAAGCCTCCGCCTGCCGGAGGCTTTTTGTTGCAAAGGTCCAGGACCTTAACGTTTTGATTGACTTTTTATTCCATTTATGGTATAAATAATATTGAGTTTCACTCAACCACTCGCAAAACTATAAGTTTTGTGCTCGACATATCGACAACACAACAAATTCTTTTGCGTGCACATTACCAAGAAAGGAGGTTTCGGTTTCACGAACGTAACTGTTCAATTTCATTTTTTTCACAAAGGAGAGGAACAAACATGAGTAAGGAATTTTCATCGAGAAACCGAGCAGGTAAGCCCACATATCTTGGGGGAAGCAAAGAGCCAACCTTTTTACCCAGAATCGAGAACTGGAATATTATTCCTGCTCCTGGGGAAGACGCAGAGCACTTTGAAGAGACTCTCAAGACCTTTGTCGCATTCTTTGACGACAGTGATGAAGAAGTTAGTGTCGAGATGACCGCTCCCTTCTACTTCACCGGCAAGCTCATCATGTCCGATGAGAGAAGAAAGGATGCCAAGGAAATTACTCTGGACGACATTGTAAAATTTGAAAAGATTTTACGCCCTTACAGCAGTGATCTCGTACGCATCTATACCGGCTCTGGTAAAATATACTATTTTTACTTTCAGTGCTGGTCAAATGACGGGAGGCAGAAATTAGAAAAATATACGAAAAGAATGTTTCTCTACTCAAGCAGCATAGCAACCCGCAAGCAAACCGAACTGAGAGGACGTGAGTATAAAGTCTATCGACCCGTTTTCAACCTTATTGGCGGTAAAGGAATCGACATGACTTGATCCATGACCTACCTTTCAAAAAGTCCCCGGCAGCCAGCCGGGGCTTTTTCGTACTAAAATCCAAGTAACCCGCCACCGGTTGCTTTTCTATCCTGGTTATGCCATAATCAGGGAAGAGTACTACTCATGCGCATAGCGTGTACCTTACAAAACTAGCTTCATACATTCAGATCTTTCAAGTTCACTTTCAATTTTTCTCCAAACCATAGAGCACCACTCGCAAGTCAGACCTTGAACAGTTGTTAATTATTAGTAATTAAACTTCACAAAGGAGGAGTCAAATGAGACAGTGTAATATGTTGAAAAACTGGGGTTTCTGTTTCCTTAACAAGCATGGCAATCTCAACCGAATGATTATTGCTGATTCATTTGACTTGTTTCTGGGCCAAAAATCCAGCAACCGCCTTCGTGTCCCCGGCAGATGTGTCCTCAAGGGTATTATCTATAAAGGCAACGAAGCCTTAGAAGGAAAAGAAATCCACACCGAGGAGATTCGCTATATCGACCGCGTCAACCGAGAACTCGAGCAGAAACTGCAATGTCAGCCTGAGACTGCTTCTCCGCAACATAATCTCTATCGCGCCACCACCACCAGCGGTTCTGAATTTTTCTTCTACTCTGACGATCACGCCGACGAGCTCTATCAGATGATTGAACGTATCTAGCTATTCTCACCCCGACACTTGTCGGGGTTTTCTTTTGACATCATTAGTTTTTATGGTA
>JABCPR020000030.1 GCA_013332965.2 Candidatus Saccharimonadota bacterium
CTCAAGCTAGCACCAGGCCGTAACTCATACTTTGATGGAAAAAATGGATTGAAGATTATTGATAGTAGTTATAACGCACATCTTATTTCTGTGAAGTCTATCCTAGAAATGTATAAAGCAATGCATGTCCCGCATAAGTGGTTGGTGATTGGCGATATTGTCGACCAGGGGAGTATAGAGGGGCAAGAACATGCAAAACTAGCTGATGAAATTATCAAGGTTAAACCTGAGCAAGTCATCTTAATTGGTCGGCGCACTAAGAAATATACCGCGCCAATACTAAAAAAAGCCGGGCTGAATATCTACACGACACTTGACCCGCGTGAAGCACTTAAGTTTCTTGAAGAAAACCTCACTGGTCAGGAAACACTACTCTTTAAAGGATCGCAATATCTTGAATGGCTGATTGAAAAACTTCTGAAAGATCCTGAAGAAGCAAAATACCTACCAAGACGTGAAAAAGCTGCAATAAAACGAAGACAGAAGCGAGGGCTAAACTAATGAAGAAAACTTTATACATCATTCATGGCTGGACTTACTCAACTGAACCATGGACGAAAACTATCAAACTACTCAATGATAAATATCACATTAAAGTGGAAATGCTAAATGTGCCGGGCCTTACTGATCCAAGCAAAAAAATCTGGAATATTAAAGAATACGTAAAGTGGGCAGATTCCTTAATCCCAGATGGCGCGATTGCACTTGGACATAGTAACGGGGGACGTATTTTGATGAATCTCCTCGTTAAGAAACCGGAAAAACTCTCTCACCTAATCCTCCTCGATGCAGCTGGTGTTTATGAACCATCAAGAAAACGCGATATCCTGAAAAAACTCAGTCGAATCCTGTCACCTCTAAAACAAATCAGGCCCCTCCGAAAAATTCTTCATAAAATAATTGGCGCTTCTGATTATGAACGCGCTCCTGAAAATATGAAGAAGACACTCTCAAATATGTTGGAGTCGGATAAGGATCTCGATTATACAAAAATCGAGGTTAAAACAGATATCTTGTGGGGTGAAATGGATAAGATTACTCCAGTCAGGCAGGCAAAGAAACTTCATGCTGGGATTAAGGGGAGTCGCATCAAGATTTTCCCAAACTGGACTCATGCCCCATACATTGCTGATCCAGAAGGTCTCGCCCGCGCCATAAGTCAAGTCCTAAAGGATAAAAAATAGTGAAAAAACATTATTTTCTAGGTCAAGCCGCGAGCTTCCGTATTAAAAAAACCTTCCGTTTTCTCTTTAGTTTTGGTACACGCCAGGATTTTGATGAATTAAAACAAGACCTAGCAACAAAATATCAAGTCAAAAAATCACAAGTTTATTTATTCCACTCAGGACGCACTGCCATCACTCTTGCCTTGCTTTCACGGATCTCAAAAGAGTCAAAACAGAATCCAAAAAACCCCAAAGAACAACCAGCGGTTGCCATTACCTCGCTCACTTGTTTTGCTGTGGTGCAGGCCGTAAAAACTGCTGGATATCAGCCAGTTTTTCTTGATATTGATCCAAAAACTCTACATTTTAACGCGGCAACATTAGAAAATGCGCTGAAGAAATATCCAAATATCCAGGCCGTCATCGTACAAAATAACCTCGGCCTGCCATGCGATATGAAGAATATCCAGGCGGTCGCAAAGGCGCATAAATTATTCCTGATTGAGGATCTCGCACACTCGCTAGACATTGAATATTCGGACGGTTGTATAGCTGGTAGCCTCGGTGATGCGGTCATTCTCTCGTTCGGAAAGGGAAAATCGCTTGATGCTAGTTCTGGTGGCGCCTTGATTTTACGAAAATCCAGTAAAAATCAGCTCCTAGCGGATCCTCAAATCGGAAGTTCACGCCCGAAACTGACAGACTCCCTCAGAGACCGTTTCTATCCATTTTTTGGTCTCCTTTCGCGCATTTTGTCATATCTTCCGGCAGGAAAATATAATCTCGGACAGCGCCTAATGAGTGTATTAGTGAAATTGAATTTTGTACATCGCTCCGCAGATGCCGAGCTCGACTTCTATCACCGCATGACTTATTGGCAGGCGAAATATATTCGTCAGGAACTGAAAAACTTTCACGCTCCGCGCGGACTTCTTCGCGTGCCGTACTTTGTTCAAGATCAGCGTAAGACTCTTCATAAATTACAAAAAGACGGCTTCTATTTTGATGAGGTTTGGTATGATACCCCTGTTGCTCCAAAGCGTCATTTTAACAAATCTGGCTTCAATCCAGCAGATTGTCCGGTTGCTACGGTCGTCGCAAAACATCTTGTTAACCTACCAGTCTATTATTCGATGCAGGAGCTGAGCCTCGCTCGTCAAATTATTTATCAAGACGAAGTGGATATTAAACTAGACAAAAAAATGCAGCCACAGGTTACTAAAATTGAACAGCTGACTCAAAAATCATCTCAATCTACGTCGTGGCAGGATGATTGGAATCTGGCCATCAAAAAATTCGAGCTAGCGAATTTGCTTCAGTCGCCAAAATGGCAGAAATTCAATGAGCTACTTGGCCGTAAAACCCTCCACCAAACAATTAGCAATGAGGCGCAAGTATTGATGGTAGTTCGTGATGCTAAACGTGGCCGGTTCCTGGAGATCTCTAATGGCCCCCTCCTTGATTGGTCAGACCAAGATCTAGTCAATCTGGTCTTTTCTGAAATTTACAAAGCCGCGATTAAATTTAAATGCGTATTCATTCGTTTCCGTCCAGCCATAGAAGATTCGGCAGAGAATCAAGCAATTATGCAAAGGCTAGGTGCGATCAAAGCTTCCTTCCATCTCAATGCAGAGCATACTGTTATGATTGATCTTACAAAAACCGAAGAAGAACTTTTGGCAGATTTTCGTAGGCAAACAAGATATGAAGTCCGCCGTGCTGAAAAAATGAAAATCAAAGTCATTGATGAGACAAACTCCCCTAATATTATTCAAGAGTTTCACAATGTGCAGCTCCAGACCGCAAAAAGACAACACTTTATTCCTCCAACCTTACGTGAACTAGAAGCACTAAAGCAGAGCTTTGGTAATGATTTTAAGATTTACACAGCCTATGATGTAGAAAATAATGCAATTGCCTACGGATTGATCCTCATTGATGGTAAAGAAGCAGACTATTATGAAGCTGCCAGTACGCCCCTAAATCGCAAATTGCCTGGCGCCTATGCTTTGCAATGGCAAGTCATGCGTGATCTCAAAAAACTTGGTGTCAAACGCTATAATTTATGGGGTATCGCGCCTGAAGGGCAGACCAACCATCGCTACTCAGGTGTCACCACCTTTAAAACCGGTTTTTCTAGTGAACGATTTACTTATGTAAGTGCACAGGATATTCCAATTCGCAAATTCCGCTATAGACTTAACCGCATCATTGAAAACTTACGTAAAAAACACCGACATTTAAGCTAGAAAAATATCAATAAACCTTATACGGAAAAATAAATAATAGAGGAGTTTAAAATGACTAATGAAAATAAAAAAAAGCTAGACGACGATAAGGAAGGTAATGCCAACAATTATCAAATTCTCGACGCCGATTCTAAAGAAGAATGGGATGAATTTGTCACTAAGCATAAGGATTCAAACTTTCTTCAATCTTGGGATTTCTATGTTTTCTATCAAGACCTCGGTCGACAAGTTGTCAGACGCGTCATAAAACAGAATGGTAAGATCGTTGCAGCCTATGCAGGTGAGGTTGAGCCCGCTAAGCGTGGCCGTCATCTAGCTATTGCCGGTGGGCCGACCCTGGACTGGCAAAACCAAAAATTGGTCAAGCTAATATTTGAAGATATGGCAAAAGTCGGCAAAAAACTTCACTGTGTTTTTGTGCGCGTTCGTCCGCAACTCGAATTAAGCAATGAGTCTGAGCAGATTTTTAAGAGCGCTGGTTTTAGAAAAGCTCCAATGTATCTTTCCGTAGAGTTTGCTGGTGTTTTGGATCTTAATAAATCCGAAGATGAAATTCTCGCCGGTATGAGACAGCGCCTCCGCCGCGCCCTCAGAAAAGCTGAGAAAAATGAAATTACCATTGAAAAATCAACTGATCCTTCCGCAATTAAAAATTTTTATGAAATTGAACTACAAACCGCCAAGCGACACTCCTTCTTTGCTTTTTCTGAAAAATTTCTTACCAAACAGTTTGCCGCCTTTACTAAAAACAACGAAGCTGTACTCTATATCGCAAAGAAAGACGGTGAAATTCTAGCCGAAAATTTCATGATTTTTTACGGCAGCGAAGCTTCATATCATTATGGCGTCTCCTCTGAACTCGGTACGAAATACTCAGGTGCACCATTACTCCACATGGAGGCAATGCGAGATGCGAGAAAGCGTGGCATCACGCGCTATAATTTCTGGGGTATTGTTGGCGAAGAAGAAACCAAACATCGCTTCTATGGCGTCTCAGTATTTAAACGCGGTTTTGGTGTTACAGAGCTAAAATATCTTCCAGCACAGGATCTAGTTCTCGATAAAATTAAGTACTACACTACAACTTTTCCGATCGAATCCTTGCGCCGCAAAATTCGACACGTCTAAAAAGCTCAGGCGTAAACCCTATCTTTAATCCTGCTGTATATTTCTATTATAAATTCTCTATTATAAACTCTGTATTTAGGGTTTGATAATATTCATTAAAATTCATGTATTAAAAATCAAAATGTAGTATAATCATAACCAGAATGGATGAGAATATTGGTCGACCAGGAGAAAATAGCTTTGGCAATCAAGCTTTTTCTGACTCAAGCAATAATTCTTCACCTAAAAATTCTAATGATTCGGGGATGAATTCTGAGGATGCTTGGGGAAATAATCAGGCCAAGAAGATTGAAGATCAAAAAGCTGCACAAAAAGAGGCACGCGAAGCTGAATCCGCCGCCACCGAAAATGGCACAAATCCAAATAATGCTTTAGCCGCGGAGCAGACCCCTAATGCCGTAGAGTCTCTCTATAAAAAGGGCGACTCTTATGATAAAAAGAAGAAAAATATTAAGGCAAAAATTAAAAAAGCTAAAATAGTTGGTGCAGCCCTAGGTGTTATTGTCTCAATGCTGGTTGCCTTTTCAGCTTCTACTCCACTAGCGCCGTTTGCGCTCCTAGCTAACGGACTCGAGGCTTATAATACGCTTCGCTATAGTATGAATGCCCGCTCAAAGTATCAGATTCCGCGATTATTAAATGGTAAACTTAACCATAATATTGTAAATAGGAGTATTTTGCGGGGTGAAGAGAGGTTTAACCTTAAGCATGCCACCGGCCTCAAGAAGCGTCTCCAAAAACAGGGTATCACTTATGTTGAAACTACTGGAACAGACGGGCAACCGCTTAACCTGCTAGTCTATGAGGATGGCCCAAATGGTAAGCCAATGGCTGTTACAGCTTATGAGGGCGACAAGGCAAGGATTCCGGCTAGTGTTGAATTGACAGGCCTGGATGCTTCTGGTAATCAAACCCCGAGGACTATTGCTCTTGATTCAGATAATCATTTTTCGTACAAAGAAGCAACTACAAGTAAGATCACTAGTGGCTTTGCTGACGCCGAAGATAAGGCTACAAGGACACTAAGGGGGCATATTGCTGGCTGGTTTGATTCTTCTGCTGAGTTAAATGATAAAAAATTAAACAACCACGGTCGTAATCGTCAGGGTGATACCTCAGATGACCCATCCGATGAGGAAATTCAGAAAAATGCTGAAAAGGATGGGATTAAAGAAGAGGCCGGATCCACTCAGGGAGATGTTGAGGCAGATTCTACTAACGAGATTAATCCAGAAGAACCAGATCCTAAACCAGTTGGCGAAGGGGATGACTCCCTGAAGGCTGGCATGACGGCGGAAGCTGCAGAAAGTGCGCTAACCAAGCGTGCTGAGAAGGCTGCTGCGTCAATCGGAAGAGCTTCTCAATTAGCTACTATCGCAAACTATACTTGCTCCGCTATGAAGATTATAAATACCTTAGCTCAAACTGTTGGAGCATTAATGAAAGCTAAGATTCTGAATTTTGGTACCAACTTCTTTGAAGCCATTGATAAGGCAAAGGCGGGAGACAGTAAAAAAGAGCTTCACTACTACATGAATGGTATGACCACGCCGGGTCCAACCAAAGATCGTCTCGGTAATGTTATTACAGGTAAAGAGCAATCTACCGCCATGGGTAGCGTAGCCATTCAGCAGTTCTTTAGTAATGGTCAGTATATGATTAGTCCGCGCGACCCAGTGGTCGAGAAATATAATCCAGAGGCTCCACTTTATCAAGCGGTCTATAATAGCGACAATGTTGAATCAAAAGACATGTACGGTAATGCCACCAAACTCGGCAATCTCCTTGCCCAAGCTTCAGGTAGTCTCAATGTCTACAAGGCCTGCGTATTCGTTTCCACAAGTGCAGATCTTCTTAATCTCTTTGGCGATGTGGCTGGGTTTATTATTACCGGAGGTTTAAGTAAAATTGCAAAACAATTAATCAATGGCTTTATTACTGTTGCACAAACTGCCGCCCTTACAGCAACGGTCGGTGGTATCATCTCATTCCTGGTCCCAACAGTCGCTCAGGCTGCTACTAGGAACTTTCTTAATAAAGATCAAATGAAGGGGGAGGATACTGGTTATGTTACCGCTAGTGCGTTGAAGATGTATACCACGATGCAGGCACGTATTAGTTCTGGTCTCCCAACCACGACCGAGAATGCCGCAGCCGGTTATGATGTCCGCAAAGAAGTTATCGCCAGTGAAGCAAGATTCGCTAGAAGTACCATGAGTCCGTTCGATCCTAGCTCTCCATATACCTTCATGGGAAGTCTCATTAAGGCCACTATGCCGCTAGCTTCAATTATGTCTACTCCACTCCAGGTTGTGTCGAAAATTGGTAGTATTGCAAAAAGTTCGTTCAATAGCTTATTGCCATCCGCCTCTGCAGAAGACCTTGGTAGGGACCTTAGCGATGTTAATAAAAACTGTCCGTCTTCCAATGCCGGTTCACAAACCACCATCATGGACGCCTTTTGTAATGGCTCAATCACAACCGACTATGCCACAATTAATAAACCAATCGAAGAAAAAATCGATGAGTTGGGTCCAGAAAATCTGGATCTTGAAGGAGATGATCCTATCAATGCACCTCCAAAAGATAATTCTGATTATGCAAAATGGCACGTTGCCTGTGCTAATCGTGAATCGCAAATCAATGTTGCCGATTCAAATATCGCAAACGCCTTTAAAAACGAAACTGGTTTTGGATCTGGTCTAATCAAGCAAGCATCAAGCGCGATCATCGGTGCGACACCAATTGTCGGTTCGTTTATTCAAGTGTTGGATAACGCGGCTGAAGCGGCCAATATGAAATTCATTACAGGCGAATTCTGTTACTCTGATGAAGCAAAGAAATTCTCTAGCTATACCGAAGACCTACGTGTCCTAGAATCAGCCGGTGTTATCGAAAAATCAGCATCTGTGGCCTTTATGGAGAACTATTATAAGAAGCATCCACTTGACCATAGTGACTCTGGTATTGTGGCCCGCTACACCGGTATGACAAAAGATCAGGCCGAAATCGCTCTCGGACTCCTTGAATATAATGCCTATCTCGCAAACTATCATCCTAAGGAAAAAGGCCCGAAATTACCAACCAAGATTGAAGATTACCAGTATGAATCATCTTCGGTGATCGCAGAGGTTCTTCCAAGTAGCCTCGTTACCCAGTTTGCTAAATTCAGTGAGCAGCGCCTCGTCGCTGCAGCAGCCTAGGCCTCGTCAATAGTCAAAAATGTGATAAAATAAGCATAAGGATAATAAAAAAGGAGTAATAATGTCCACAAAACTAAAATATATTGATAGCCACTGGGGTGTCTTCGCCCTGCAAGGTGTAGTCGCATTGCTATTTGGTTGGTTCGCATTATTTACTGGCTCCAGCGACGTTCAAACTCTTGTCGTCATCGTTGGTTCTGTACTCCTATCTCTCGGAATCATTGAGTTATTCAATCTCCTCATCCGCACCAGAACTCGCAATACCTGGGGAATTTCACTCCTCATGGCTATTCTCGAAATTGGTGCCGCGCTCTCGCTTCTCTTTACCTACGAGCAAAATGTTGCCTGGCATCTCGTCGTCGTTGCTGCCTACACTATCTTCCGGGGTATTTTTGAACTAATTCTAGGTCTTCGCTCAATCGATGACCTCACTGATAAATTTAGCTGGGTCCTTACCGGTATCTGTGGCTGTATTATGGGTATCGTCATCTTAAACAGTGGCCGTCTTGGCACTACTCATTTCATTAAATATTTCGGATCCTACATGATGGTCTTTGGCATCGTCAATCTAATCTATTCAATCCACAATCATGAACAATCCAAAGATTACCAGGCTGAAAAAGTTGCCGCGAAAAAAGCTAAGGCTGCAGTAAAAAATTCAGCAAAAGAACTTTTGAAAGCTGTGGAAACTCCATCTAGTAAAATTTCTGCTAAAAAATCCGCTAAAACCACCATTAAGCATAAGTCCGGTGGCAAATCGACTAAAAAGTCTAAATAGTCTAAATAGCCTAAATAGCCTAAATAGCTTAAATAGCTACTAAGCTGCCCTTACGGCTTTTAAAACTGAGATAATATGCTATAATATGATCTCAAGGAGATGATATGAAATATAAGATGCCAACCAAGGCTATCATAACTGATGCTGGTTTTGCTAGTCGATTTTTACCTATCACAAAAACAATCCCGAAGGCGATGCTTCCCCTTGGAAACCGTCCAATTATGCAATTTGTTGTGGATGAGTGTATTGCCGCAGGAATTACAGAGATTATTATTGTAGCCACCCCAGAAGGTAAGCCAATCTATGAAGATTACTTCAATAATGCCGTTAATCGCATTAGGAAACAGCTCGCCTCTCAAGGTAAACACGATCGTTATACCCCAATCCAGGAGATCCTCGATTATCCGAAAATTACCGTGATCGAACAGGATCAATCCTATCCTTATGGTAATGGCTCGCCAATTGCTTCAGCCCGCAAATTTATCCGTGATGATGAAGCTTTTATTGTCGCCTACTCTGATGATGTTGTCTTTGGTGCCTCTGATGTTAAAACCTTAAAAGACTCTTTTATAAAACACGAAGATGCTAAAGCTATTATTATCGCTCAAGAGATGCCAAAAGAAGTTCTCAATAAATATGGTATCATCCGCCTCCAAGATGAACAGAAAATGACTCTTCATGACATTGTAGAGAAGCCAAAAATTGAAGAGGCCCCATCAAATCTCACTTCATATGGTCGCTATCTGTTAACACCAGATGTCTTCCAGTACCTTGATCCAAAAAACATTGGTCTGGATAATGAGCTTTGGACTGTTGACGCGATTACTCGCATGGTGAAGGATGGCAACGTCTATGTCGAAAAAACTCAAGGTCAGTGGATGACCACCGGCGATCCAAAGAATTATTTCCTCACTGGTCTTTACTATGCCAAGCATTATGAAGATTTTGGTAAAGATCTCGAAAGTGCGATTAAGAACTTCTAGGTTACCTATCGAGAACTTGCCTAACTTAAAATCTACCATTCAGGTAGATTTTTGTGGTTGCGAATAAATAGTGCTTATACTATAATAAAACCATTAAGGTTATAAATGGAGCTTTCATGAATCTCGCTGAATGGATTTTAGTAATGTTTTTATCAGTAGCCCTGCTGATTTTTCTCATCGTTGGTATTATCTGTATCGTCAAGTTCACTAGTCTCCTCTCTGAGATTGAAATTATGGTTCAGACTGGCCAGTCAATCTTTGATAAGGCGGATGATGTCGCAGACAATATCAAGGATCTTACCTCTGTTGGACCTCTTGCTCGCGGTTTCGTTAAAGAATATATCGGTCGAAAACTTTTTAGCTTATTAAAAATCGATAAGAAACCTAAAAAATCAGTTTTTGACGAATTCGAAGAAGAGGAAGACGAGGATGAGCCAGAGTCCATTAAAAACTCTACTAGGACCAGCGCAAAAAATACCACAAAAACTCATCGTGATCTCCAAAAGCGGGCTAAAACTGCTGCCTCAAAACTGAGAAAATAAGCTGAGAAAATAAATAAAATCATACGAGAGATATACAAAAATAGACTAAAGAAAAAGTTACAGGTTTTGGTATATCTCTTTTTTAAGGATTCCTCTATAATAAAGACAGAAATTTAAAACAGGAGTCCAAAATGAAAAAAGATAATAAATTCTTCCTCGGCATGATTCTCGGCGCAGCTGCTGGTGTTGTCGCTGGGGTTTTTCTAGCACCAAAATCAGGCAAAGAAACCCGTGAAGATCTGAAAAAACAGGGAAAAGAGGCTATTGAAACCACTAAAAAAGTTAGTAAAAAGGCTTATCTTGGTGCCAAAACTGAAGGTCAGAAATTCTTTGATAAGGTTTTTCGTAAGAAAAATGAGTTAGAAGCTGAAGAACTCGGCAAA
>JABCPR020000031.1 GCA_013332965.2 Candidatus Saccharimonadota bacterium
AAATGCCCAAATTGGTAAAATGCAAAGATATGTTGATAAATATAGGGGAACGGATGTATCTAAATTACAGCCATGGCAGAAAAGAAGATTGAGTAGCGCTGTAGGGTTTCTCAATAAAGACGGTCGTAAGACTGCAGCAATTGGTGCGGCAATGAAGGAATATGACTACAATAATAGTCAAGAAAATGTTGATAGGATTAATACTGTAGAAATGAATGCCCTAAATGATACTGTAAAAAGTGACTTAATGAGCTCATATAAATCTGGAAACCTGAGTACTGATGAAGCGATCTCGCAGCTAAACGTCGCTCAGGGATATGATTACTCAACTGGTACCGCTGAGGCAAATCGGGATAATGATAATAGAATTCGCGCACTCAGTTCTTACCTTGCTTCAACTAAGGATGGACAAAAAGCACTAGATGAGTTTATGAGTACTGGTAGATACAATGGCAAAACCATGAGTACAATCATGGGTAATTCATCTAAGCGAGCAAAGGCCGTGATGGGTAGGAATATGATCGACAATCATGCCAATTTACGAGATAAGTATCAGGTTGCTTTTGACCAATTCGAAAATATGAGGGGAAGTGGAGAAATCGAGAGTATGACCGATGCCACTAATGGTCAAGCTGCACCTGGACAAGCCTTAAATTCTGAATTCAAGGATTCCCTATCGAATGTTGCTGGTAGGATGGATCTCGACGACGAGAATAAGCTGGGCAAGCAAGACTTTAGGAAATTCTACAATGAGAAAAATGGTGTATCAAGTGCAGTCTTTGGGACGAGTGATACTGAATTTAAGAAGCTACAAGGTCTTGCAGATGCACGTATTAAGCAACTAAAATCTGATACAACTCTAATTTCGGGTCTATCGGACGAAGAGAAGAAATTCCTTTCACTTTATAGCACTGGTGGTGTAGACGCTAGCACGATTAGTAACGTTCTATATATGAAGGACGCAGGTGGTACGGTTACAGGCACTATTGAACAGTCGTAATATTCGGTTGAATGACACCCAGGTCTCTGAACCTATAGCCTATAAAAATAATACCTCCAGTGAGGTATTATTTTTTTATCGAATATGAATCCCTACTTCTCGCCCGCAGCAGTTAAGATATTTTCAAACAGTACCCCCACGGTCAATGGTCCAACACCGCCAAGTTTTGGCGTGATCGCCGAGATATCACTGCGTTCGCGAATCTCATCTGAAATGTCGCCAACTAGCTTACCGCCCTCACTTGCCGTTCCTGCATCGACAATCACCGCGCCAGAACGAATCATCTCCGAGGTGATCAAATCTGGCACTCCAGTTGCCGTCACGATAATTTCATATTCTTTCAACTTTGAAAAGTCCGAACCACGATGAAAGACCTCGACCTCGAGTCCAGAATTCTGCCACATGGAAATTAGTGGCCTCCCCACCAACTTACCGCGCCCTACCACCGCAATTTTTTTACCAACAAGGTCAATATTGTATCCAGTAAGTAACCAGTTAATTGCCGTAGCTGTTGCGCTATCAAATCTTCCGCGTCCAGATAGGCCATCAACGTCTTTCTCTGGCTGAATTAAAGAAACTACCTCCTCAGTAATCTCGCGGTCGACAAGCGGCAACTGCACAATAATTCCAGACACCGTTTTATCTAGATTGGCTTCAGTTACAGCCGCAACTAGCGCCTCGCGTGTTGGCTCTACCTTTGCATCGACCACCTCAACGCCAATATCTTCTCCGTATTGACGCTTCAATTTTACATATTTTTCAATCACTGGATTATCCGAATCGCGAATAATCACCAGCTTCGCACGCTTCTTATTGCTGCGCAAAATCTGCACCAGGTGCGCCTGCCTCTCTTTAACAAACCCCACCACTTCTCGTCCGTTCAATTCTTTTACCATTTACTCTCCGCTCTCGTTTTTTTATAAATCAGGGACCCCGCCCGTCCCTGAACTACTCTAGATTTCTATTCACCAATCTCGTCTGGCTCTTGTTCAATCCTAAAACCAAACTTCTCAAACACGATATTCGCAATTTCTTCGCGTGCCGCTGCAAGATCGGCATAGGTCTTAGCGTCCTCATTGATTAAAATCAGGGCCGCCTTCTCGCTCACCTTCATGCCGTGGAAGACCTTACCTTTAAGCCCCGCCTCTTCGAGAAGCCAACCAGAGTTCACCAAATTAGTACGTTTTTCTGGAGAGTCTGGCCCCACCTCTTTTGCGTTGCGCCAAACCTGGATTCCGCGAGCCTCTGCCTCGTCTGCTTCTTCATCAGTTAGGTAAACATTCTTGAAGAAGCTACCAGCACTCGCAATCTTCTCAGGATCAGGCAACTTGCTGTTTCGTACAGCCTTCACCATGCGAGCAATATTGAGTGGGGAAAAATCCGTCTCGTGATGTTCATCTACATAGGCCTGCAGGGAACGATAGAATGGTGGGGTGAGTTGTCCTTTTTTCACGCGTACAGTTGTGGCGTAAATAAAGTAGCGTCCGACATTTTCACCAGAGTTAAAAATCGACTTGCGATAGCTCATTTTCATTTCGCTAGCTGGAATTACCACAAACTCACAGGTTTTCGTGTCATAAGCATCAACAGAAACAATCACCTGTGTCACCTCTTGTCCATAGGCGCCAATATTCTGTACTGGTGCCGCTCCTGCAGTGCCTGGAATTCCCGCCATTGCTTCGATTCCAGAATATCCACGCTCGGAAACGTACGTCACAAGGTCGTCCCATTGCTCGCCGCCATAAGCCTTAAAGTAAGCTATGTCGCCACTCTCGGAGCTTTTACCATTAGAGCTTTCGCCATCAAAACTCTCAACTTCAGGCCTCTCAACTTCGGAAATTCCCATAATGCGGTCAAGGATAATCACTCCGTCAACCCCCTCGTCTTTAGCAAAAGTATTCGCGCCGCCGCCGAGCACACAAACTGGTAGATTGCGTTCCTTAGCAAACTGATAAGCCTCCGGAATTTCTTCCTTTGAAGTTACGGTAATCACAAAGCGTGCTGGCCCACCAATTCTCATGGTTACGAGATTTCGGATCGGCACATTTTCTTCAATTTTCAACATTTTCCTCCTCTTTTGTGAGTTATAATACCTAATTTTAACATAGATTGACAAAAAGCATATTACATTGTATAATAATAATGCTTAGATACACTACCTAGGTGTGCTACGTACATTTTAGGTAGTCTTTTTGTATCTTGTCAGAGTATGAGGAAACCTCATCGCAAGCCACGGGCTCTGACGTAGGAAAGGGGAAGATATGGAATACAAGGCATCGAAAGTCAACGGCAAGAAGTACATCATGCAGGAAAATGGTGAGATCATCGGCCTCTACCTGACTGGTAGAAGAAAGACCTATGGTCTGAACGACACTGTCGAGATTAAATCGATAGCGATACCTGAATCGGAGGAAGCTGCAGATAACTCAGACGATTCCTTAGGTACGGTTAATCCGGACGGTACGGTCACTCTGGGGAAGGCATTAGATTCCACCACTCAGCTTCGAGGCTCCATTATTCAGATTCTTGGTGATGACGACAGCGCAGACCTGATTGTCCGCACCAAGGACAATAAGCTTTACAGTTTTAAGACTGAAGAGGTCCATCTGGCTGGTGTCAGCAATGCCACCTTCAATGCTCGGCGCAGTTTATTTAAGTCGGAACAGGAATGGATCGACGACCTCTCGGATGTCTGCCGGAAGTTTGATAATCTGAACAGAAGCAAGCATTGGTCGGAATCGTATCCCGTGAATGAAATCGTTGAGATTTATGGTGTTATGCAGCGACTCAAGGAAAAGGATTATGGCCAATGGGAAGACAGCGCCATTAAGGCACGTTTCAACGCGGTCTGGGCCGAAGTTCGCACCGCCTACAGTAACATCCTGATCAATGACCGCGACGATGATTCTAAGGATGTGAATCCTGACGACTCAGAATCCTGACGACTCAGAATCGGACGGCTAAGCTGTATACCTTAATGGCTAGGTCGCAGCATCTGGCATCTGAATCACTTAGTCCAAACTCCAAAAGCTACCAGGATCCCCAGCGTCTTGCTGGGGATTTTTCTTCCAAAAGATTTTACCCTAGTCATCACCAGGGAATTATGTTAAAATATAACAGATAAAGAAAGGCACAAATGGCAGTTAAGAAAAAGAAAATTGTGATTTCAAAACTTAATCGTAACAATAATCACAAACACAGCGAGAAACGCAAACGCAATAAGTAATTAAAAGTTCCCCTAGGGAACTTTTTTAGAATTAAGATCGGAATTATTTACTTCAAATGGTTTACTTTATAGAGATAAAACGAGTGATAAAGCTTTTCATATTTTACGCCCGGGATGTCAAATGCGTTGGAAATAAAATATAATTCCTTGCCAAGTCTGGTCGCCTCTTGTTGAACTTTTTGAAAAATCTTCTCCACGTCACGCGAGTCGCTAAACGTGTATACGACAGTTGTATTTTCCGGGAACTTATAATTTAGGTAATTCTGGCAAACCACCTTCGGCAATGGCCTTATCTTGCGAAGGCGAATCCTGGAGAGGAAGGAAAGAACTGGATGTAACTCAATGCCAAGCGTCTGTGCTCCCATTTCAGCCCCAACTTTCAAAACCACTCCGTCTCCCGACCCCATATCGATCAATAAATCTTTCTTGCTGAGCGGATATAATTTCTTAAACATTTTGCGAATCTCCGCCTCCAAACTCGGTACATATGGCGCCCCAAAAAATACGGTAATCCCAAATATAAACGCCAGTCCCATAATAATTAAGGACAAAATATGTATAATCTGAAAAAAGTTAGAGGAAAAGTGGTTCATAAAATTATTCAGGAAATCGTTCATAACTCTATTGTATCCCAGAAACTCATGAAATTATCTATAATCTACATACGGTTTTATTCTGCATGTGGTTCTAAGAGCGCGCTGTGTGGATTCATGAAATCGAAAAATCGCACAATATGTGCTAAACTAAAGATGTTGCACCCGTAGCTCAGTGGATTAGAGCATCTGTCTTCGGAACAGAGGGTCGTGGGTTCGAATCCCTCCGGGTGTACCATACTTAGCGGCGGAAGCCGTTTTTTATGTGTGATGGAGAAAAATAATCTGATTTTATAGACAAAACTACTAAAAAGTGGTACTATATCTACGAGTCGGGCCGGTAGCTCAGCTGGTTAGAGCACGAGCCTCTTAAGCTTGGTGTCGTGGGTTCAAGTCCCACCCGGCTCACCAACAGGGAAACCTGTGAAAAATCAGATTCTAGACGCAAAAACTAAAAGGTGATTTAATTTCGAGAATCACCATTTTTTATGCAAAAAATGCTATATATTATATATGATGACACGGCTGATATTTCTTTTGTGGAGATTGGAGGGAGAAAATGACTAAAAATATCGAAGTTGAATATAGTGGACCGTTATCTAATGAACAAGTGAAAAAAGTGAAGGCATTTTTTGACGAATATGGCGAGAAGGTCACAACTAAACATCGAGTTCTAATTGATTATTCTACTTTTCTTGGTGATGGTTTGAAGCATCGCAAAAAAGATATTCGCCTTCGTATAACAAATGGTGAACCAGAGATTATCGTAAAGCTTGGCGACTGGACAAGTTCAAACCACCGTAAGGAACTCTCAGTTTTTACTGAACGCGGTAGTTTTGATACTCTGGTACAGATTTATGCTGCGCTTGGCTATAAAAAAGGTATGCTTTGCGAACGAATAACTGAAGTTTATAATTACGATGATATTGAATTCGCTATTGTTGAGGTTCCTGGTAATAGTTTTCATTTCGAGGCAGAAATAATGGCGGATGAAGGTGGCATTGAAGCCGCTAAGAGTCATATTCAAGAGGTTTGCGAGGAACTAGGTTTGGAAATATTTACAGACGAAGACTATATTGCATATATTGAGAAATTGAACAAAGAAGCAAACGAAATATTTGATTTTAATAATTATACTGAAAATTATTTCGAAGATAGATATCATTTTAGTAAAGAAAAAACGACGCACTAGATGTCGTAACACAGGATGATCTTAATTTTATGAAACAGTCTCAAAAAATACATCTACCAGTTATGGGTGTGGGGCCGGTCTATGTTGTTAGTATCGTAATTATCACTATGATTGCGATCTTGTTTGGACGAACAACTGGCAATATGACAGACCAGCCAGCCTTACAAGTCCTCACCCTCACAGATGTCTTTCCTCCACGCACTCCGCTTTCAGTCTTTCTCGCCATCCTCGGCATACTCGTCATTTTGCTTGGTCTTATTATCTATACCCTTGCCATCAAAATCAAAATCACCAAAGCCATTAAAGAAAACAGACTCCTCACTACCGGCATCTACTCTATTGTGCGCAACCCAATCTACTCCGCCTGGCTTCTCCTTTGTACGGGCATACTCCTCTGTTCCGGTTCGCTTCTCCTCGCACTTCTACTCTTCCTAATTTTCTGGGCCTATCTCACCATTCTTATGAAGCATACTGAGGAAAAATGGCTCACCAAACTCTATGGTGCCCCATATACTGAATATTGCAAGAAGGTTAATCGCTGTCTACCATGGTTTCCAAAAAAATAATCTAATCAAGATCAAGTTATCAGCAACTATCAACATGTTGGGCTAGCTTATTTTCATAATAATTAAAATCGCAAACACCGCCATATCTCGCTTATGCTATAATAAGCTCAATGAACGAGCAACAAATTCAAGAACAACGTCGAGCAAATGAAGAACAGGCCGCCTCTGCGCGAGCTATGACTTTGGGACTGCCATATCTTGACACGCGCCCAATCGAAGAGACGTTGCCGCTACTTTTTAATCTAATCGACATCCAAAAGATGCACTCTGACTACATCTTGCCGCTTCAAAAAGGTGGCAATGGGGAACCATATCAGTTCATGGTCACAAGCCAAACCCCACGAAGTACCATCAAAGAGTTGAGCGAGAAATTTAACGTCAACGGTGATGGCGTCGATTTCTTCCTAATCTCAAACAGTGCATACCAGGTGATGATGCTTCGTTATGATCCGCCAAAACAGGTCCATTATGATGACATTCGCATCGCCAGCGACGGTGATTCCGAAACTCTTGCCTCAGTTTCACAGACCCTCAACTCGGTCGGTACCGATAAAGTTTTCGACTTTCTTCTCGATCAGGCAGATAAGCTCGGCGCCTCTGATATCCACATCGAAAACCTCCGTGAATCCATTCGCATTCGTATGCGTGTCGATGGCATTCTTCACCCAGTCGCCAATCTTGAACGTGATCGCTATCGTGTCTTCATGGGCGAACTTGGCTCTCGCGCTGGTATTTCTTCTGCTGCCAAAACTCCACAATCTGGCCACATGCAAAAAGATATTTTTCGCAACGGCTCCTCGCATCTCTTAAATATCCGTGTCGAAACTGTGCCGACTATGTATGGCCAGGATGCTGTCATGCGTTTATTTAACTTTGATGAGTC
>JABCPR020000032.1 GCA_013332965.2 Candidatus Saccharimonadota bacterium
AACCTATCTTTCAAGACAATTCTTACGCGCCGTCCGCATTTAGTCTATTTACAAAAGTAAACAATTTTGATATAATTTCCTAGTAATTTATGGTTAGTCAAAAGGAAGTAATTAAACTCGGTGGCACCATCGTCGATGCATTACCAAACACTCAATTCCGAGTGGAACTTGAGAATGGCCATATTATTATTGCGCACATGAGCGGAAAAATGCGCAAAAACTTTATCCGTCTTGTGCCAGGTGACAAGGTAGAGGTTGAACTCACTCCTTACGATCTAACTAAGGGTCGAATCAGCTTCCGCCTGAAATAATATCAAATTGCTATCTTGGCGAAACTATTAGCCACTTTCCGCTAGTGAACTATCGGAGTACCTAAGAATAGCCTAATTAAGGAAAGGATTTTTACACAAATGAAAGTACGTGCAAGTGTAAAGAAAATCTCCCCTGATGACATCTATGTCCGCCGCAAAGGTGTACTTCGTGTTATCAACAAGAAAAAACCTAAGAATAAGCAAAGGCAGGGTTAAGAATGGCAAGAATTGCTAGCGTTGTCATCCCTTCCGAAAAACAGGTTTGGATTGCTCTAACCTACGTTTTTGGTATCGGACGCACAACCTCAAAAGCCATCCTTGCGGAGGCCAAAATTGAGCCTACCACTCGGGTGAAAGATCTCACCGAGGCTGAAGAACAGAAAATCAACGCCATTATTTCTAGTAAATATCAGGTCGAAGGTGATCTGCGTCGCCTCGTAACAAACAATATCAAACGAATTAAGGATATCAATTCATACAAAGGTATCCGCCACAAGGCTGGACTTCCAGTCAACGGCCAGCGTACTCGTACGAACGCACGTACACGTAAGGGTAAGGCGATCGCGGTCGGTGGAACACAACCAAAAGCAGCAAGTAAGACTTAGAGGTAAATAAAATGGCAGAAGAAACAAAGCAAACCAAAGAGACCGTCAAGGTCAAAGGTAAAAAAGGCAAACGCATTGTGACCTCAGGTCAGGTGCATATTAAAGCTACTTTTAACAACACTATCATCAGTGTATCAGACAAAAAAGGACAAGTTCTTTCTCAATCATCCGCTGGCGCCAACGGCTTCCGTGGATCTAAGAAAGGTACTGCCTATGCAGCACAAATTGCCGCTGAAAAAGCTGGCGAAATTGCCAAAAAGGATCACGGTCTTAACTCCGTCGACGTTTACGTCAAAGGTATCGGCCTTGGTCGCGACAGTGCAATTCGCGCATTTTCAAGTCTTGGTATTAAAATTGATAGCATAACCGATCAAACACCTATCGCTCATGGTGGTGTTCGACCAAAGGGAGAGAGGAAACCGTAATGGCACGAGATAAATCTCCAATTGTCAAACAAAGTCGTCGCGAAGGTTTTGCCCTCGCACCAAAAGCCCATAAGATTATGGCAAAAAAATCTGGTATTCCAGGTCAGCATGGTGATATGCGCGTCCGTGGTGGTAGCCTCTACCTCACACAGCTACGCGAAAAACAGAAAGTTCGCCGCTTGTACGGTCTTCTTGAGAAGCAATTCGCTAAACTCATGAAAGAAGCCCAAAGAGCAGAAGGTCTTTCTGGTCAGAACCTCCTCGAGTTCCTCGAGCGCCGCGCTGATAACGTCGTCTTCCGTGCAGGTTTTGCCCTCACAAGACGCCAAGCTCGTCAGCTCGTCTCTCACGGACACTTCCTACTAAACGGCCGCCGTATTGATATTCCATCAATCCGCCTAAAGGCAGGTGACGTTCTAGAAGTTCGTGAAAAGTCAGCTAAGTCAGAATACTTCAAAAATCTTGAGAATACTGTAGCCGCTTCCGGTGTACAACCACTCAGCTGGTTGAAAGCCGACGCTAAGAAAATGAAAATTGAAATCACCGGCAATCCAAAGCGCGAAGAAGCTGAAGCCGGAATTAACGAACAATTAATCGTTGAGTATTACTCACGCTAAGGAGGACAATGACAACAAAAGTAATTCACGAAGCAAATCTTGCAGAAGTCAACGAATTGTCTGCCACTAGCGCCTCATTTGTGATCAAGCCACTTTACCATGGCTATGGCCACACTTTAGGAAACTCGCTACGCCGTGTTCTACTCTCAAGCATCAAAGGTGCTGCGATTACTTCATTTAGTATCGAAGGCACCACTCACGAATTTACCGCAATCGAGGGTATTCGCGAAGACGTCATCGACATCATGTTGAACCTTAAGAATATTCGTTTTAAGTGTCACACTGATGCCCCAGTCGAGCTTTCTCTCGAGGTTAAAGGTAGCAATCAAACCGAAAAAGATGGTGACGCTCGCGTAGTTGCAGGCGACATCAAACTTACCGGTGATGTTGAAATTGCTAACCCAAATCAGGTAATTTGTCACATCGACGATCCAAACTACACCTTAAAGATGCACTTTGTCGTCGAATCAGGTCGTGGTTACCTTCCAATCGAAGCTTCCAGCGAAGAACGCATTCACAGCGACATGATCGCTCTCGATGCTGTCTTTACTCCAGTACTTCGTGTTCGTTTTGACGTAGATAAGACTCGTGTCGGTCAGGATACAAACCTTGATCAGCTCACTCTTACTATCGACACCGACGGCACTATTACTCCAAGAGAAGCCTTTGAGGAAGCTGCTGCTATCCTACTTAATCAATACAAAGCTTTTGCCGGAAGCACAGTTGTTGAAACAGCTCCAGCTCCAGGTTCAAAAGAAGAAACGGAAGACGCCGGCTTAATGCTCCCAATTGAGGAACTCGGTCTCTCCGCTCGTACCGCCAACGCGCTCATTAATAACGAAATCCGCACCGTCCGCGATCTCGTTGTCTTATCAGACACCGACCTCAAGGAACTTAAAGGTTTCGGTCAGAAGGCGCTTGACGAAGTTAAACAAAAGTTAACGGAGTTAAATAATTAAATGCACCGCCACGGATACAAAGGTCGTAAATTCGGCCGTGAAACCGACCAGAGAAGGGCTCTACTACGTGGGCTGATGTGTTCTCTGATCAAATATCAAGCAATCACCGTTACGCTTGCCCGCGCCAAAGAAATGCGCCGCGGTACTGAAAAGCTAGTCACAATCGCTAAGAAAGGTGGCCTCGCTAATCGTCGTCTCCTTATCTCCCGCCTCGACAACCTCGAAGTGGCAGATCTCTTAATGGATGTAATCGCTCCACAAATCAAGCGCAACTCTGGTTATTTAAGAATCGAACGCACCGGTTTCAGAAAAGGTGATCACGCTGAAATGGCTACTATCTCCTTCGTTGATTCCATCAATCTCGATCTCAAAAAGGAGGCTAAGTAATGAAAACTTTTAGCCAAAAAACTGCAGAAATCAAACGCGAATGGTTTGTTATCGACGCCAGCACTTTACCACTTGGTAAACTTGCAGTCGTCATTGCAGATAAATTAATGGGTAAATCAAAAGTTACCTACACCCCACACGTTGACAATGGTGACTATGTCGTCGTTATTAACGCCAAGAATATCCAGGTCACTGGCAACAAAATGGTTGATAAGAAATATTATCGCCACAGTGGTTTCCCAGGTGGATTAAAAGAATTGAGACTTGAGGAAGTTATTGAAAAAGATCCTTCCTACGCTCTCAAAGAAGCTGTCAAAGGCATGATGCCAAAAAATAAGCTTGCAGCAGATCGTTTAGCTCGTCTCCGCGTCTTCAATGGCGCTGAACACGCCCACACTGCTCAGAATCCAAAGGAGATCAAATAATGCCTACTAAATATTCTTACGGTCTTGGCCGCCGCAAAGCCGCCACTGCACGCGCTCGTCTATACAAAGGCAAAGGTGAGATCACAATTAACAACAAAGTTGCTCTTGACTACCTTTCAGGCAACAAGTCACTCCTCGCTGAGGTAACTGACCCACTAGCTCTTGCTGGCAAACAGAAAGAGTTTGATGTCACTATCTTAGTTTCAGGTGGTGGTCTCTCAGGTCAGGTTGATGCTATTAAATTAGCCATTTCTAAGGCTCTTACCCTAGAATTCCCAGACCTACGCCCAGTTCTTAAGAAGGCAGGACTTATCAAACGTGATCCACGCGAGAAAGAACGCAAAAAATACGGTCTTCGCTCAGCCAGGAAACGCGAACAGTTCTCCAAGCGTTAAGCAAACAGAAAATACCTCTTCGGGGGTATTTTTTGTTGCATTAAAAATGATGTATAATAAGGTCATGTTAAATGATTTGAAAAAAGCACTAACTTCAGTAAAAGAATTCAAGGCCTTCCTCAAAAAATACTCTGAAGTTATCGCCTATCTCTTCTTTGGTGCCATGACTACCTTAATTAATCTTGTAACTTTTTGGATACTCTCAACCGTCTTTCATCTAGAAACTATTGCTGCTACTGTTATCGCCTGGGTTATTGCCGTAATATTCGCCTTCGTTACTAATAAAATTTGGGTTTTCAAGAGTAAATCAAAAAATACCCAGGAAACCACCAAGGAAGCAGTAACGTTTATGATCGTCAGATTGGTTACTCTCGGCGTTGAAGTTTTCCTAATGTGGCTTATGGTCGACAACTTCAAGCAAGATAAACTCATCTGGAAACTACTTTGTAGTGTAGTAACAACAGTCTTGAACTATATCTTTTCAAAACTAATCGTTTTTAAAGAAAAGAAGACTAAATAAACCTTTTCAAAAAAATAAAATAATAACTCAGCAAAATAATTTTAAAACAGTAAAATAAAAACAGCGAAATATTTTTTGCAGCGGCTTCTAGTCCCAAAACGAGAATTCGTCAATCCGATATTTCTCGCCACATGTAGCACATTTTTTCTGTTCCAACTCCTGATACGTAATCTGAGTCATAGGACTATGACATTTAGAGCAAAGATGAGGGAACCGATAAATCAACTCCACGTCATCCTCATCGCAACTCTCAATATCCAAACTTGGATAATATCGAGGATTCTGCAAAAACTTTGCTTTTTCCTCTTCAGCCGCGCCATGTAGTTGTTTCATAATCAAACCAACCGGATCTTTTGGTTTATAAATATCGAGCACATAGTTGGCGTCAAAGTGTCCGCACTTCTCACACCAATAAACCTCTCTCGATGCATTAATCATCACTGGAAAATTTTTCTCAGTCGCCTCCTGAAGTTCACGGCCAAACCCACCACTACGTGCTTTTTCCATCACCTCATCACACTCATAATAGAACATCATTCCAACCCCCAGCCGCATACCCCTTCTCTGACACTTGCAAGATGCTTTTACTATCTCGCCCATAAAACCTCCATGCCACACTCCTTTATACCTATATTTTACCTATATTAATATCACAAAATTAATTTTCATACAAAAAACCCGCCTGTTTCCAAGCGAGATTACAAAACAATAAATGGTGGAGCATATGAGACTCGAACTCATGACCTCTTCAATGCCATTGAAGCGCTCTAGCCAACTGAGCTAATGCCCCGACAAACATATTATATCACAATAGAATAAAAAGGGGACATTTTGTCCCCTAACTTCCGAGAATCTCAGACCACTCATCGTCCGACGGTTCCTCGCAAGGTACCTCAAAACCGCATGTTTTTGAATACATATAGATAGTTCCACGAAAAATCTCACGCAGACCACTGATTTGATCCGCAAACTCAGGCCAGATTGATTTAGCCTTGTGTAGTAACGGCATCAAGAAAAATTCCGTCTCATACACATTCTTGGTGATCGCCTCGCGCGAAAGATCACACAATGTCCAGATATTATTTACGCGATCATACGCCTTGCAGAGCAATGCGTATTTGCTATTCAAAAGCCCCGCATAATATCGACGTTTGGCCTGTAATTTCGTCTCTCCATCACAACGACGAAAAGTCATCAATTCCACCGCATGCTTCACTTCATCGTTACAAGGCAATTCGGTCACCGGCGTGAACGTATCTTCCGGCACATCGTGTAGCAAAATTGCCGCCAGAAGGACATCATCCTTCATTCCACAAGAAATCGCAT
>JABCPR020000033.1 GCA_013332965.2 Candidatus Saccharimonadota bacterium
ATAATCACGCAGCCCGAGACAACGGAAATAAGATTCATTAAAATTGAAGCTGTGAAGGCGGAGTTGGAAATTTCACGCAAGGCAAGAGTCATGCGGATTTTAATCAAGCTGGAGATGACAACATAAAAGCCGATGGCGATCGGAATAATACTAAGCACACCTGGGTTGGTCAAAATAATCAAACCAAGCAGGATAATAAACGAGCCAAAGACAGTCCCGGAAAGGAGGCCAGTTTGACGCTTGCCGGCGAGATCGGCACTAATCATACTAATACCAGACGAGACGAGTGCGATAATAAAAATCCAACGCGTAATTTCAAGACTGAGAGTTGGAAAAAGCGCAAGAAAAGATCCAACACAGACCATCAGGACGGTAGTACCAATTGCTGCGTTGAGGAAGCCATTAATTTTATTAGTTAGATTTTGCATAAATGCTCCAAATTACTTTAGATAAGTATACCATAATTATTTTTGAGTGAAGTAGCCTGGAGTACCCGCAATATCAATAACTGCATAAGCTTTAGTCGTTGGATTGGAATCTGAATATGCTGTGCCGTTGCCACCAACAAGGTTATCATTGCCACCAAAGAGCTCTTCATGTTCATCAATATGGCGCGTATTAAAGGCGCTTGAAGCATAAATAGTTTTTACCTTGGAGTTTAGGAACATATTCTTCATACCTTCATTGCTACCTGGGTTAATACCAACATTGGAGGTATTAAAGCTTGAAAGATCGAGTATTGCGTTATCGGCGAGAGCCCCTTCAAACATGGAGTTCATATTTTTCACATTGGATGTGTTAAAACTAGAGAGATCAAGACTAGTGAGACCGCTTGTATTCATAAACATATCATTCATATATTCAACACTACTAGTATTGAAGTGTGAGAGATTAAGGCTTGTCAAGCTTCCATCATCCTGGAACATGGCGCTCATATCAGTCACTTGCGAAGTGTCAAAATTACTAATGTCGAGGGTGGTGAGATCGCGCATACCAGCAAACATGGTACTCATATTAGTGGCTGAAGTAGTATGAAAGCTTGAGAGATTAAGGGTTGTCAATCTTTCATCATCCTGGAACATGCTACTCATCTCAGAAACTTGCGACACGTCAAAACTGGAGAGATCAAGGTTTGTGAGATTACTCATTCCAGAGAACATACTAGACATATCAGTAACATTACTAGTGATAAAATGCGATAAGTCCAGCGTCTCGATGCTTGAAGCACCGCTAAACATACCTGACATCATTTCTACAGATGAAGTATCGAAATTGACTAGATTAAGGTTTGTAAGACTTGTTGAATATGAGAACATGTAGGACATATCAGTCACCGATGGTGTATCAAGCGATGAGAGATCAAGGTCGGTTATACTAGCCATGTTAGAGAACATACTGGACATATTGGTAACCTTTGAGGTGTCGAGTCCTGAAAAGTTAATATTGACTAGTGAGTTAGACCCGCTAAACATACTACTCATGTCTTCCACATTTGCAGTATCGAGTTCAGTGAGGTCGAGATCGGTTATACTGTCCATACTGGAGAACATACTTGACATATTGGTAACCTTCGAAGTATCGAGCCCTGAAAAGTTAATATTGGTTAACATACTACAGCCTGAGAACATACTGTTCATATCTTCCACATTGCTTGTATTAAAGTGTGAGAGATCGAGACTAGTAATCTTGCCAAGTCCAGAGAGCATGCTAGACATATTAGTAGCCTTCGAGGTATCTAGATGAAAAAGATCAAGATCCGTTAATTCTGATAGACCACTAAACATGGAGCTCATATTAGTAACCTTCGAGGTGTTAAGTGATGAAATATTCAGATTGGTTAGACTTGTCATACGATCAAAAAGGTTCGACATATCAGTTACATTCCTGGTGTCAAGAGGCGTTAGATCAAGAGAGGCAATACTAGTCATACCTTGGAACATACCAGAGATATCAGTGGCGGCACTAGTATCTAGACCGGTTAAATTTATTGCCGTGAGATTTGATTCGGCGAACATTCTACTGAAATTGGTTACTCTACTAGTATTGAATTTGGTAAGGTCAACTGCTGTGGAATCAGGATTGACGAATTTAGTACCATAGAACATATTGCTAAGATTTTCAGCACTCTCTAAATTAAAGTCTCCAAGGTTTAAATGGTTAATTTTCGTTCTTGCAAAAAAGTCTGAAAGATCTTTCGCCTTGCTCAGATTAATGCCTGTCAGGTCAATATCAATAGGATCTCGATCCTCGGTTACTTCTTTGAACATAGCTTTTGCGTTTTCATTAGCATAAATTTCATCTGCATCGCTGTAGATATAGATATTCTGAGTAGTTCTATCATACCAGGCGATTGTCTCAATTGGTTCACCAGGTGGAGATAGCGGAAATTTTGCCTCAAAAAGTCCAGCATCAAATCCCGCTGGCGGAGCCTGATAACCACGCTTAATTGCTTTAACAGGATGATTTGACCTACTTATCCATTGTAAGCGATATGCAGTTTGTTGGCCCACGTCAATATGGCTGACGGTCTTTGTTGAATTAGTGATTGCGGTGAAAACGATCTCCTTCTGATAGGTACCTTCATAAAGATCTGGAGTGACCTTAACACCAAAATTAACCGAGGCGACCGTGGCGGCGTTTGCGGGGAGTTGCGATTCGGCGATTTTCTCCATGGTGCTGAGTTTTGGGATTAGTTTGAAATTAGTATTGTCGAGCGAGTATCCCCAAGATGCGGCAGTAAAAGCGGTCTCACTGAGGCCGGTAGAAATCGATGGAATATGGTTAAAGGTGCCATTATCGAGCGAAGTGTTTTCATCGACGCTTGAGATATATAAGACATAGCCTTGTGGATTATCAGTTGTAACTGTGGCGTTTATTGCAGCGGTCTTTTTAAATTCAGAATTATGCATCTCGGTTGCAGAAAAATCGAGCTGAGTAGAGGGAGCGGAAAGAGTCAGACTAATTGAAGACGGAGCGGCGAATGCGGAATTTTGGAAGACTGTGAATGTTAAGAGGAAGATACTATAGAGAACAACAGCAACTGGCTTAAAAAATGGCGCAATAAGCGTCGATCTAGAAGCCTGCAAAATTTCAGATTGCTGTATTATTTCCCCTGTTCTCATAATTCCCACACTAAGTTTGGTTAATTATAACATAAGGCTTTTTAGTCTTGCCATCTTGATATATTACCGTTTTGTGGGGTAGTAGTTTTGGATTTCTAAATATCTGAGCTACTATTTTAATATCTTTTTCAGAGAACAAAAAACATCCTGTCGGATGTTCTATACTGGTGGACGATAGAGGACTCGAACCTCTGACCTCGTCTACGTCAAAGACGCGCTCTAGCCAACTGAGCTAATCGTCCAGCAATATTATCTTAGCATGAATTTTTAAAATATACAAGAAAATAGGTTTTGGAGTAGAAATAGGTTTTTGAGTAAAAAAACAACACACTAGATTTGGTTCTTAAAAATAAAAAATAGACCCATCTGAGTCTATTTTTTGAGCTTTCGCTCTGGTAGCGCGTGTTTTTATTCTCTTGATGCTTTTAGCGACGTTTTGCTTTGCGGTTGCGCTTTAATACCATAAGCGCGAAGAATGCTGCAACAAAGAAGACAGCGAGTGAAGTTGAGATGTAATCTGCGTTAGTAAAGTTTGTACCAGCGAAGATTGATCCACCAGTATCTGGCACGAGCGGAGCTTTCTTTGAGGTGTAATCGAAGCAGTACTTGGCGTTACGATCGAGAATATTACCTAAATTATCATAGGCGGTAAAGACTACACAGTAGTGACCATCTTTAAGATTGTTCTCTGTTACAGGTACAGTCCAGTTAGTTGAACCACCGTGTCCGCCAGTGGTGTCAGTGGTTGGCACATTGATTGGAGCTGGGAGAACTGGGTTACCATTCTGATCATAGATCTGAACATTGACATGGTCGACATTTGGACCGTGATCAATAATTACCTGAGGATTATTGTTATTTTGATCAGTTCCGTTGTCTTTGATTTTTAATGCACGATATTCAAAAGTCACAACATCTTCGGTTGATGGTTTATTGTTGATCATTGAAATGATTTTATATGAACCATATTTTCCACCGTTTAATGCGGTAAGGTCAACTTGGTCTTCGTGAGTACCAGAAGTGGCATTACCGTGTGGATCAGCCACGGAAATCTGAGGCATTGGATAGGTCGTTTCAGTACCTGCATCATCTTTATAGACAATGCGCCACTGAATATCCTTAGCTTCGGCATACTGTTGCCTGACGGTCACCTTGTCTGAGGTAAAGGCATTTCCATCTGTTGGGAGCTCAATCTGGAGAGCTTCACCACTTGGAAGCACCGTTAGTTGGACGGTAACATTAGTACTATTTGCTGCATAGGTAGGTAATGCAGCCTGAACGGTTAATCCGGCCATAGCTAAGGAGGCTATACCGAATAGACCGATTATTCCTTTTTTCTTCATTTTTCACACTCGCTTTTTTATTTTTATTTTGAACGCTTGACGACTCGCATCGTCCCCTTCTTCTTAACTTACCATCCTCGCGATTAGATAATAAGCTTCGATTTCTGGGCTTGTCGCTTTCTGTAGAGAATTATAAACCAGGCAATTGTGATTGTCAATAGCATAAGCAGGATTACAATCATAAAGATCGGGATAATGAGAACAATTTTTGTTGTACTACTCGATTTATCTAGTGCGTTCATACTGGATGTAATGCGGTAAATGCCGAAGGCTGGTGTATCCTCCCAAAGCATTTCGATGGTGCGAGTGGTCTCTGGAAGTACATCATAGCCTTTGCTATCTTCATAGACGACACCACCAAAGATTTTTTCAACTTTAATTTTAAAGATAGCATTAAAATCTGCGTTACCATCATTTTTTACAGAGCCAGTCATCCTAACCTTGCCGGAAGTATAAAAACTATCCATATTGTGGTTCAGGATCTCTGCAGATTCTTTGGTTTCGCCATTGGTACGACCGAAGACACGGTAGCCAAGTCTAGAAATCGTGCGAATCCCACCAGTATTATTGTCGGTTTTTGGAATTGCTTCGACAAAGATCATAGCATACTGACCGCCGCCTGGAATATCGGCTGGGACGGTGATACGATAATGAACCTCTTTGCGCTGGCCAGGTTCAACTGTGTAGGTATTTTCCTTCACATATTCACCTGCTTCATTTTTGAAATCAATCCAGCGACGAAGCATAGTGTGACTTGTTTCATTGGAGAAGTTTGGACTGTATTTTTCGTTAGTAACGGAATATGGAGTGACATAGACCTTAAAATCATAGGACTCAGTACCAGTGTTATCGACATTAAATGAATATTCATTAGTCTCGCCTTTATTTAACGAAACGCGATTATCAGTCGGAGAGACCTGAATGCGCATGGCTGGCTTTTCGGTCTCTTCGGCATGGACAACAGGGGTTTCGGGATAAAATGTGGCACCTGCAACTACTCCGACAACTAGGAGACAGACAGCCATTGCTTGGTTTAAGAAACGAGTAAGATTCTTTTGGGTTGAAGTAATTTTAGATTTTGCTAACATGATTTATCCCGGTTTTCCTATTAATATTAAGCACGTGAATTGGTTTTACGCTCGCGATTTCTTGCAACAAGCCAGAAAATAACAGATAAAATAAAGAGAACAATGAGCACAATGAGCCAGACTGGGCAGACGATAACTAGTTTGCGCTCAGTTTTAGTCTCCGAACCGTATTTAATAATTTGCTCAACATTGAAAATACCGATGGCTGGTGAATTAGCCCAAAGCTCTTTATGGTAGCGCTTAGTGGCAGGTAGGGTGTTTAGGACGGTTGGTTTCTCTTCGTTAGTATAGATTTCTTCGTTTGAGAAGAATGGATAAACCTTAAGACTTACACTTAATTCGGCGTCGACGTTACCACAGTTTTCCACACGACTTTCACCAAAGATTGGAGGATTAAAGAGGAATGATGGCAATTTATTCTCTAAAATCCTAGTACAACGATTAATTTCACCATTGATGTGTGAATAGATGACCATTCCGACGCGTGAGATAGCCTGGATATTTGACTTATCGTCGTTTTCTTTCACAGTTTCGACCATAATAGCACCATACTGACCGCCGCCTGGAGCATTTTGTGGAACACGAATGGTATAGTTTATGGTTACTTCAGTATCGGATTCGAGATGACCGGTATCTTGGCTAAAAGTGAACCAGTTGGCAATTTTGAGACCATCCTTGGAGCCATCGAAGACAGGATCATAGTTTTCACCCTTAACTTCGTAGGAAGAGGCATAGACTTTAAAATCGAAAGCACCGGTACCGATGTTTTGAACCTTGAAGCTACCTTCCCTTACTTCACCTGGCTCAAGACCACCGAGCTGTTGTTTTGATGGAGAAACCTGTAAGAATGTCTTCTGGCGCTCTACTGCAAAGGTCTGGTTTGAGGAAAGCAGAAGTGCACAAATCGAGAAAAGTGCACAAGCAAAAATCTCCATTAAAATATTATGTTTTTTAGTCATTAACCTCCTTTTTATCTAGGTAATATTATACACAAGCAAAATCAAAATGACAAGCAAAAACCGCCCTGATTCGGGCGGCTTTTGACTTCTAATTCGAGGTCACAAATTAGAGAGTGGTTGCGGTATAGACGATTGTATCCATGTAGGTGCCCTGAGCCTGTGCAGTACCAGTTGCAACGCCGTAGGTCATCTGAATGTCTTCCTGAATACCAGTGTGGGCAGTGTTTGGATTGGTTTTAACTACCTGGTCGGTTGTAGCGATAGCAGCCTTAGTTAGGTCACCGCCAGAGAGATTCCAGCCTGCAGTACCAGCAACGAGGTTGCCGGCTTGAGCTGGGATAGTCTCAGTAGTATCGGCAGAAGTCATCGCAGTAGTTGGATCGGCGTCTTTAACGGTGAGCTTGTAACCGTTTTTGCTGTTGGTTGCAACTGTTAATTTAGTTTTTAGGGTGGTAGTGTCAAGAGCACTTGGAGTCATGGTGACTTCAGTTGAAAGGTTGTCAGCTGAAAGTGCGATAACTGAGCTAACATTTACTTTAACGGCAACGCTTTGACTACTAGTTGCAGCAAAAGTCGCTACTGGGAGTGAAACGATACCGAGGACGGTGGTTAAGCCTAATCCCAACACGACGCTTTTAATCTTGGACATAAGTCTCCTTTTTTTGTTTTATTGATATAACCTTTTGTGCTTATATTATAGCTTAAGCATGATATGTATGTCAATCATTTTAATAATGATTATGGTTAATTTTTAATAATCCTTGAGTATATATTTTAGGTTTTTGATTCCCCTGACTTGAAGCTAAATTAATAGAAAAAATAGCCGCTTTTTGCGGCTATTTTAGGTTTGTCTATTCTTATGCTTAATTATTTAGCAACGACAGTGTAGACGATAGTGTCTTGGTAAGTACCAGGAAGCTGTGAACCACCAGTTGCGATGTTGTAGGTCATATTAAGATTAGTATTAACTGGGCCATTGGATTCTGCAACTTTGAGAGCGGTTTCGCTTTGTTTTACCATAGCGGTATCTGCAGTGAGAAGTCCACCCTTAATGCTCCAGGAACCTGAACCAGCAGTTGAACCAGTAGTGCCGGCAGCGATAACATCAGTACCAGCGACAGTACCAGTGTGACCAGAAACGGTCATATTGGTATCTTCATCGACGTCCTTAACGTTTACTACCATACCATTAGCAGCGTTAGTTGCGTAGGAAATGCCTGAAGTAGCGTTCTTTGCCTGGTTTGGAGCTGCGTTACCACCATTTGCGGTACCGTTGTCAGCTGAAACAGCAACAGCGTCACCTACGGTAAGCTGAACTACAACGTTCTGGGTTGCTGGGACTGAACCATCAAGAGCGATTGGGGCAGCGAAGGTTGCGACTGGGAGAGAAGCAATACCTAAACCAGTGATAACACCGAGAGTTGCTACGATTTTTGCATATTTTGACATAAATTTCCTTTACTTTTATGTTTTTTATTTTTTTGTTAACCTGAATTTTATATGACCTCAAGTTGATATAAGTATATTAAACAAAAGCAGTTTAGTCAACACATTTTCTTCAAATTGTTTATGTTTTTAATTGTAATATTTACTACGTTTTTACCCCTGTTATTTTTAATATAACCTCGTGTAGTTTTTATATACACAGCATCGATTTTATATTTATTTAGGTACATGCTTAAATCTATTTCATACTTGTTGCAATATGCATTTGGATCTATTTAATACTTATTGTGGCATATATTTGATCTTACTCAAAATATAGTACTAATAATCGTCGAGAATTTATTGTTTTTTAGAAATCTGGGATTGATTCAGGGCAGTTTTGTGGTATAATTCAGGTATGCACCTGTGGTGAAATTGGTATACACGCTACCTTGAGGTGGTAGTGCCTTCGGGTGTGCTAGTTCGAGTCTAGTCAGGTGCACCATATAAAATTAACTCCTAGCGGAGTTCTTTTTTTTACGCACCTGGAGCGTCCCAAGGGGCAAACAGGTGCACCATATAAAATTAACTCCTAGCGGAGTTCTTTTTTTTACGCACCTGGAGCGTCCCAAGGGGCAAACAGGTGCACCATATAAAATACTAATATTCCCCTTTGTATCCTGTTTTTACAAGATCGCACAAGAATCTCCGTCAAAGAATAGGACATCGTCATCGGTCAAATGGTGTACCTTATAGCCCTTAGATTCCAATCTTTCGGTTGCCTTTCTTATGCGGTCAAAATATTTTTCTTTCTGTGCATGTGGAATTATTACGTCTTTAAAAACTCCCATCCCATCAAAATTGTTCAATCCTTTTGCCAGATTTGGATTATCAAATTCTTCCGCACCCTCGATAGTTGGACAACAAATAATAGATCCCGCACTTGATCCAATATAAATACCATTCTTTTCTATAAAATCTTTTATAACCTTATCGGCACCGTTCTCTTTTAACTTCGCCATTAGATAGAAGGTATCTCCGCCCGCAACCAAGACAATATCGGCACCAACAATAGCTTTTCGAATTTCTTCTACATTTTTATTTTTTATATCCATCTCGACGATATCAAGGCCATATTTCTCGAGCGCAATTCTGTCAGCTTCAACAAAATCTTTATTATCGTATGGATCACCGGCGGTTGGAATAAAAATTGCTTTCTTTCCAGCAAAATCATTCCCCTCATGCTTGATGATTTTTGCCATAGAAACCATGACGTATGATGCAAGATATAATTTCATAATCCTTTTTCGTTTAACTTATTACGGTGTGCGGTTTTTGACGGTCTTTTTGGTGGCCCAGTTTTCGATATCGACAAAACGATCGGTGGATGTAACTAAGCGGTTTTCCTGAGAAAAGGCGCGTACGTTGCGGTTGACGAAATATGGCAAGGTAGTCTGATATAAACCAATAGCCGGTACGTCATCCACCCAGCGCTCGAGGAATTTTTGATACTTGGCAGCACGCAACCCGGCATCCATGTTTGAACGGGCGCTAAGCAGAAGGTCATTCACCACTGAGTTTTTATAGTTACTAAGATTATGACCATTCTCGCTAGCCTCGAGACTGTGATAATAAGCAATAACATCTGGATCTGGACCGAGACCAATTTCGTAAATTAATAAATCATAGGCACGAGGACGTAGGATGTTGAGCCTAAAGTCCTGGTTGGAATCATAGACTGAGACGGTGGCGCCGAGGCCGAGACTTTCCAGCTGAGAAGCGATGCGGTTAGCAAATTCTTCAAGATAGTTATCGCCCTTGATGGTAATAATCTTGATCTTTTCAGTTGTAAGTGCGGAGTTTGCAGCCTTTAGTTTTTCGATTTCAGCCTTGGCCGTGGTGACATCAGTTTTTGGAATACTTGGAAAAGTAATCGATTCGATTTGAGATTCCAAGATCGGATAGTCAAGCGGCAATTCCCCACTGAGTCCCGTGCGGAGGTTGTTTAAATTCAAACCGAGGCGAATCGCCTGTCTTAAAGCCTTATCTTTTAGAAGATTACTCTCGGTATTAAAGAAGGCAAATACGCCATAATTAACGGAACTTTGATACTCATTGACATTACTCGAACTTACCTCGGTGGCAAATTTCGATGGCAGATCGGCCGTAGCGGTAACCGTGCCATTTTTAACGGCGTTCTTGATATCCGTCAGATTTAGGAATGCATGAATAGAAAAACTGTCAAGCAGCGGTTTATTTTTATAATATTTCGGATTGGCTGTGAGGTAGACAATTTTCTCACCTTCATTACCAATGTTCTGGGTCGCGTTCACAGTAAAGGCGCCAGAAGTGACTGGACGACTGGAGAATTTATTTTCGAGCAGAAGCTCAGGCGCCACATCACCGAGAATATGTGACGGAAGGATTGGCAGATCAAGCGAGCTCTCAAAGAAGGCGTTTGGAGAAGTGAGAGTAAAGACAATTTCCCCTTGCTCATTTTCTGCAGCCGTAACACCGACAAGCTTGGAGGCAAAATTAGTCTTAATACGAGGACTCTGGATGGTTTTAATGGTATATAAAATATCCTTATTAGTGATCGGTTCACCATCAGACCACTTAAGATTTTTACGGAGTTTAACGGTCCAAACATCACCAGTATCGTTTGCATGGATGGACTCGGCTAGCCCCAATCCGGTGTGTCCAGAATAATCCGTAGCACTGAGAGTAGCAAAAAGGAGACGTGAGAGGGTTTCTTCGGAGCTAGTAGAGGTAAAAAGTGGATTAAAAGAATTGATTTTTCCTAGAGTCGCCTCAGTATAAGTACCGCCACTAGTATAAGTCTCTACTGCAAAAGTATTTAGATACCAATACGCCTGAGCGATGGAGAGTAGTATTACCACAGAGACCATCAGGAGCCACTCGACAATATAAAGTCGGACATTTTTGATATGCGAAATATGGCCAATCAGATTTTCTTTAATGTGTTCACGGCCATCTTCATTAACCTTTTTAGAAAAAAGGGAGATTTTCTTTGCTATTTTGCGCCCACTCTTTTTGAAAATTTTATTCATGATACAAAATTATGATGGAATCAAAAGTAGCCCTAGGATTGAGAATACGAAGACCAATGAGAAAAAGATTGTAACGTTAAAGAGAGAGCGGTCAAGGCCACGGCGAGTGGTATAGAGTTCACCAGAAGCACCAAAACCAGCACCAAGCGAGGCGCCACGTTGTTGTAAAAGGATCAATAAAATACAAAGTACAGCAGAAACGAGTGTCGAGGTTTCTAAAAGATTTCCAATATTCATAGATTAATTATATGATGGGACTAGAAAATTCACAAGACTATTTATCCCGCTCATCAGAAGCCAAGATAGAATTACCCCTATTGTTCCCATATGAACATGTGGCACGAGCCAGACGACTAGGGCGATCATTAGAATATTTAGGATGAGCGTAAAAATTCCCATGGAAAAAATAATCAGGGGGAGACTAAGGAGAGTGGCAATTGGCTTAACCACGGCATTAACTAGAGACATCACAAGTCCAGCCGAGAGGTAGAGCCAAAAACTATTAGCGCCTTGATCAATACTGCCGAAGGCATTAATACAGAGCCACATACCAGCGGAAGAAACTAGCCAACGAAAGAGAAAGACGGAAAGTTGTTTTTTAATCATAATCGAATTATAGCACAAACTTAACGTTTGAATAGATCCTTGCTGCGAAGCTGACGGTGATAAGTGATGGCAAAACGATGAGACTCTTCATCGATCCTAGTGATGAGTTTGGCAAGATGCGAATCGTTTGAATAAAGTTTTGACTCAAAACGAAATTCACCGCTTGGTTCTCTGATGGGGATAATTAAGTTAACATCAGCGTTTCTCGTATGGTCACCAGATTTATTCCGCCCAAGTACCGGGATATTGGCAGCGGATAGAAGCGGGAGAACCGCATTTAATTGCTGAGTGCTTCCATCAAGCAGGACTAGATCCGGGAACGGCCATTCTGGATGTTTGAGACGACGAAAAATTACCTCATACATGCTAGCGGTATCATCATTTTTACTACTTCTAATCTTAAACTTGCGGTAGGCAGTACGATCCGAAGCGCCATTTTGAAAAACTACCATACTGGCAACGGTATTGGTGCCGGAAATATGCGAGATATCATACCCCTCAATGCGACGTGGTGGCTCTTTGAGATTCAAGAGCTGCTGGAGTTCAGAAAGTGCCTTATCCGAGGATAAATCCATAAATTCCTTGTCGGAAAAAATTATTTTGCGCTTTAATCCCTTCAAGCCAAAATATTCATCACGTAATTTTGCGGCCTCCTCAAAATCGCCCAGAGAAGCAGCAGTTTTCATCTGCTTTTCAAGGTCTAAAATTAGTTTTTCGCGGTCGCCATTGAGATATCTGATAAGAAATCGCAAGTTCTTTTTATAATCTTTCGGCGTAGTTCTGCCAATTTCAATACCAGGCGTGAGTCCAAGGTCGGTATTCAAATTTTTCTTACCATCATAAGGCTTTTCATAGAATGGAAAAATTTTGCGGAGTACCCGGAGGGCTTTGATAATTGTATTTTTAGCATAAAACGGACCGACATAGGCGGCCCCATCGTCAAGTGGGTTACGAGTAGTTGTGACATATGGCACCTCACTTTTCATATCGATACGAACATAGCTAACGGTTTTGTCGTCTCTTAGCAGAATATTCCATTGTGGCATGTAGCGCTTAATCATTTCCGATTCAAGGAAGAGTGCATCCATCTCTGTATCCACCACAATCCAGTCGGTATCAAAAATTTCGGAAACTAGCGCCTCGGTTTTGGGATCTTTCTCAGTGTTTTGAAAATACTGACGTACGCGATTTTTCAAAACCGCCGCTTTCCCAACATAAATAACCTCGCCCTGCTGGTTTTTATGGAAATATACTCCAGGTGCAGAGGGCAAGGTTTTTAGTTTGGCTTTAAGTTCTTCTGAAATCACGCAATAATTGTAGCACTAAAGCTGATTTGTAGCATCCTCGGCATCAGTACCGAAGTTACCAAAGAGCTCTGATTGCTCTTTAGTAATTCCATGAAGAAGATTATCAATATCTTGGCCAAGATCTTTCGTCAAATCATTCACAAGGTCGGTGATTGGTCGCGAATTACTTGGGGCGTTGAAGGCGAAGGCCTTGTTTTGATCAAAGCTAATCGCACCACTGAACTCATAGCTTTTATCAGAATTATAGATGAAGAAGCTCTTTAACTGGTGAGTGAAGAAATCAACACCAAGGTAGACATTTTTCAAGCTCTCTGCAAGTTTCTTAACTTCTTCTTCATTATGCTTATGATCTTCTTTTGTTTTATCTGAGTCTCTAGAATCGTCAAGTGATGGATCCTCGTTCTGACTATTCTCCTCTTCAAAACAGCTAGAGATGCCACTTTTTTCAGCAAGTTGTTTTTTGTCTCGTATGAACTCAAGCAATTTATTAGAATCAATGCTGGCTTGATAGAGCATACCGGTTTCCTTGACGCGGTTTGCGGTACTGTTATTTTTAAGATCATCTGCGTTTGCTGGCTTGACGGCAAGGAACGGGGACCTGAGATAACTGTCAGCTACTTTATCCGTCTGCTCGAGATCCTTCTTGATTTCGCGAACAAAACAGTTATATCTTGAGACAACCTTTTCCTTCTCTTTTTGATCCATTTTTTGCTCGTTGTCACCGATTGCATTAACAGTTTCGTTGACATTGATGCGCCACCATTTCCCCTCTATGGTGCCGATAGCTTTTTGCATGAGCCCAAGAATTGACGGAGCCCCATTTTGTCCATCTGGAACGATTGGCATGAAGCTTGTGGCTTTATTAAAGGCATCTTTTAGTTTGTCGACGTTGAGATAGATAACGCCATTCTCTTGGACAAAGGCATTAAGACTAAAATTAATATTCTGGCCGCCCTGCATAGCTAGATTAAAATTCACGCTGACATTATTATTAAAGTGATTTGTGTCAGACTGAAAATCAAGATGGATACTTTGAAGAAGACTGGCTAATTCATTATTCTGGCGTGGTTTAATCTCTATACTGCCAGACATATGCATTTGCTTATTTGCCTGTTTGATATAGCCAGTAATAGCATCGGCAGCAACTTTTTCTGGCAAACTATAAAAATAGGCGGCGACACCACAACCAGCAACCACAGTTAGAGCTATAGCTCCAAAAATAATCCTTTTTTTACTCTTTGGTTTTTTCGATTGAGCTTTTTTATCTTCCTGAACCGTCGTAGCCTCCAGTAAAACAGTTTCCGTTTCAGCTGGCTCTTCGAGGAGCTTAGAATCGGCCACTACTTCAGCTGGCTCTTCGAGAAGTTTAGGGTCGGCTACTACTTCAGCCACTTCTTCTACTACCACTACTTCAGGCACTACGTTATCTAGTTCTGGCTTTTCGTCAGAAGTTACTGGCGCTTCCTGAGGGGTTGTTATCTTTGAATCCAAATCCTCATCAAGTTGAGTTTCAATCGGATTCACATCTATGTCGCCATATTTTTCTTCTGGCATCATACACCTTTCGTTATTAGAAATTTCTTTAATACATCATACCATAAGTGATTCAATAAATGCTATAATGAGCTTATGGATAATCTAACAATCAAAGAAATTAAAGCAAGACAAATTCTAGATAGCCGCGGCAATCCAACCGTTGAGGCAGACGTTTTCCTGTCTGACGGTAGTGTTGGTCGCGCAATGGTTCCTTCTGGTGCTTCGACTGGTTCAGGTGAGGCTTTGGAACTTCGCGACGGCGATTCTAATTACTATAACGGCAAAGGTGTTTTAAAGGCGGTTCATAATATTAATCACCAGATTCGTGATCACCTAGTTGGTAACACAGCTGAGCAAAATACTGTTGATCAGATGATGATTGATCTTGACGGGACCGAAAATAAATCAAATCTTGGTGCGAATGCAATTCTCGCAGTCTCGATGGCAACTGCAAAGGCAATGGCTCGTGCAAAACGTATCCATTTTTATGAATATGTAGCAAGTCTCGCTGGTACTCAAGAGATTATGTCGCTGCCAATGCCAATGATGAACGTCATGAATGGTGGTGCACACGCGGACTGGAGCACTGATTTTCAGGAATATATGCTCATGCCACTTGGCGCAACCAATATTTTTGATGCAGTACGTATGGGTGCAGAAACTTTCCATGCCTTAAAAAAGGTATTAAAAGAACGCGGTTATGCTACCACGGTTGGTGATGAAGGTGGTTATGCACCACGCGTGAAAGACGGCAATAACGAACCACTTGAATGTATTAAACTCGCTATTGAAGCCGCTGGCTATAAGCCAGGTGAAGACATTGCAATTGCAATGGATATTGCTTCTTCTGAATTTTACAAAGACGGACGCTATCAGATTAAGACCTCAAATGAAACTAAAACTTCTGAAGAAATGATCGATTGGTATGGCTGGATTCTCGATAATTATCCAGTAGTCTCAATCGAAGACGGCCTAGCCGAAAACGAGTGGGAAGGTTGGAAACTTCTAACCAAGAAATTAGGCGACCGCGTACAACTAGTTGGCGATGACCTTTTTGTCACAAATACTAAACTTTTACGCCGTGGCATTGAAGAAAAAGCTGGCAACGCAATTTTGATTAAGCCAAACCAGATTGGTTCACTTTCTGAAACAATTGACGCCGTTATGATGGCTAAGAAAAATGGGTTTAATACAATAATCTCTCACCGCTCTGGTGAAACTGAAGATAATTCAATCGCTCACCTTGCAGTAGGTCTTGGCGCTGGCCAAATCAAGACCGGTTCCCTTTCACGCTCAGAACGCATCGCTAAATACAATGAATTGATGCGCATTGCGGAGGAAAACCCAGATCTTAGCCTTGCAAATCCGTTCAATAACTAGATTTTTCTAATAATTAAGGACTAGAGTTATTACTAGCATAAAAAGTCACCCTACTGGGTGACTTTTTAATGCCCTTTTGACCTTTAAGTTAAATTTTTTAGGTTAAATCTTAGGATATTTTTTTAAATCAAGATAACTAGTTAATTTTAAGATACTTTTTAGATCAAGATAACTAGTTAATTTCCGATTAATTCCAAAAATCCCTCTTCTTGTAAGACTGGAATGCCCAATTTTTCCGCCTTGGTGGTTTTACTGGCGCCTGGTTTTTCCCCAACAATAAGAGCGGTAGTGGTTTTTGTGACCGAGCCAGTGACTGTGGCACCGAGAGCGCGCAGTTTCTCCTCCGCCTCCTCGCGCCCCATTGAAGAAAGTGTGCCAGAAACAACATAACTTTTACCAGCGAGTGGTTGGCCAGTTTTATCTTCAAAATATGGTTTCACACCTAATTCTTGCATCATTTTGAGCTGCGCGAGATTATCCTCATCAGCAAAATAAGCCAGAATGGACTCTGCAACCACTTGACCAATGTCTGGAATCGAAAGTAAGTCATCGGCCGTAGCGTCAACTAATGCATCTAGGGTCTTGAAATAATTGGCGAGCGAAATTGAGGTCTGCACCCCAACATGACGAATGCCAAGGGCGGTAATAAATTTACTCAGTGGCATTGATTTTGATTTTTCAATTGCATCTATCAGCTTTTTTGCGGAAAGCTCGCCAAAACGATCGAGTTTAGCGATTTGTGTGACGTCAAGACGGTAAAGATCAGAGAGATTATTTACTAATTTAGAATCAACAAGAAGATTGACGTTTTTCTCACCCAACCCTTCAATATTGAGGGCTGGCTTACTGGCGTAATATTCAATGGAGCGTTTCAAAATTAGATTTGAATCAAGCCCTTTCACTCGATAAACCACCTCTCCAGCTGGGCGTTCAAATTCTAATTCTGGGTATTGTGATTTTAGGGCCTCTTCGTAATTAAATTCTACTGAATCCTCACTGCGAAGCATAGTGAGAACTTCTTTAATCTGAGGAATAATGTCACCAGCTTTATAGATAATAACGGTATCACCGATGCGAAGACCGAGTCGGTCAATTTCGTCGGCATTATGGAGAGTGGCATGACGGACTATACTTCCAGCTACTTCAACTGGATCAAAGATGGCGACTGGAGTTGCGGCGCCAGTGCGACCGATTGAGATAACGATGTCACGAACCTTGGTGGTGGCTTCTTCTGCTGGGTATTTATAAGCTACCGCAGCGCGTGGGGTCTTGCCGATAATGCCGAGATCTTGATAGATTTTACGATCATTGATTTTAATCACCATACCATCGGTCCCAAATGGCAGACTAGCACGAATTTCGCCGAGATGGTGAATTTCGGCAATCACCTGATCGAGCGAATCAAAGGTGCGGTCCTGCATTGAAGTTTGGAAGCCGAATTTGCGAATGGTCTGGTAAGCTAGCTGATTGGTGGCAAGGTTAGGAGTGACTAGGTCATAAGCCATAAAACGCAAAGGTCTTGAGGCAGCCACTTTTGGATCAAGCTGGCGGATCGAGCCGGCAGCAAGGTTTCTCGGATTGGCGAAAGTTTTCTCCTTTTTTTCGATTTGGCGCTGATTAATTTTGGCAAAATCATCCTTAAAAATAATCACCTCGCCACGCACTTCAACCTCTTCTGGTATTTCCTTCGGGTCCCCTTTTAACTTAAGCGGAACATTGGCAATGGTACGGACGTTCATTGTGACATCCTCGCCAACCAGACCATCTCCCCGAGTAACCGCCTGTTCTAAAATTCCATGACGATAATGCAGGGACATAGCCAAACCATCCATCTTAATGTCGGTGAAATAAGTAAACTTGGTGTCTGAACTAACTAGTTTATAATTTCTCGCCACCCAGTCGCGCACTTCAGATTCGGAAAAAACATCGGCTAAAGAAATCATCCTGGACTGATGGATAACTTTTTGAAATTTATCCAGTGGCTTGCCGGCAACACGCTGGGTTGGCGAATCGGGGGTAATTAATTCCGGAAAAGCTTCCTCGAGCAAAGTTAGTTCATGCTTGAGGGAGTCGGCAGCGGATTCCGACATGATAGACTGGTCGAGGACGTGATAGTGATAGCGATAGTCATTGATAAGTTCACGGAGCTTTTCAATGCGCTCCTTGGCTTCAGCCTTATTCAAATGGGCTTTATGTAGAACTGGGGCGTGATGCTCGGACTGATTTTCTTCATGTACTTCGGATTGGTTAGTATTATTCATTTTTTGCCGCCTTCTTTTTAAACCTAAATTTCTTCAAACTAAATTTTGGCTTCTTGGAATCTGATTCTGGTTCGACTTTATTCTGGTCAGCTTCTGTTTTAGTTTTCTTTTGTTTTAACTCTGATTCAGTCTTCTTTTGATTATTCTTTGACTCGATCTTCGCTGGATAAAAATCATCTTTATAGTCAAGGAGTTGGCGATAGAAAAGATAGAAATAAATTGAAATGAAGACAAAGAGAAAAACGGTGACAATAAGAAGAATAAACGGAACAAATGGGATGTTGAGGTCTTTGAGAACTGGGAAGGCACCCTTTATTAGAATGTCAAGTAGAATAGCAGGAAGAACGATAACTACATACCAGAACGCAAGGCATAAAATGAGATAGACGATACGGATGAGGAAGCGGATACGGCGGCCGGCTACTAGGTTTCTGGCAGTTTCGATAGCGGTGAGCGGATAGAGCCCCGGTGCGGAGACTGCAATTAGTCCCATAATAGAGCTAGAGGTAAGATAGACGCTGAGCAAGGTCATGAGGCTGGCGAAAATAAAATAGACCAGTGCATAGAATGGAGTTTTGAGAAATTCAGTTGAGATGGCAGCTTGGTAGGTGATGATGACGATCATAATTGGAATAAGCTCGATAAAGACAATCAGGCCGACGAAGAAAGTGGAGACTAGTGGCGACAAGGCGTTATAGAGACCATCGCGCATTTTTGGCTTATGGCCAGCGAGAAGATGGCGAGTGAGATAGATGGAAACTAGCCAAGTGATGAGAAAGAGGAGGATGGCGAAGATTTTCTGAGCATCGTTCATGTTTGTTAGCCCACCAGTAGTGACAGTACCGATGAGAGCGAGGCCAGCACGACCGAGATTGCCAAGACGCCCTTTGACGAGTTCTTTATTGGTGGTTTCGACAGATTCTTTAAATTCAACAAAGGTAGATTCGGCCATTAGACCAACCAAGACGATGTAGAGTAAAACAATTAGACCAATAAGTGGTAAAAAGATTTTCCAGTTTTTTCGGATAATCCTCAGGGCGGCGGCGGCATGCGCCATTAGTCCTGGAGTTTCAGTTTTTCGCTCATAATCTTCGCGATATGAGCGTCTAAACGAACGGTGTAATTTGATACGCCCAGAATTTTTCTCTGTTTTTTTATTTTTTACCACTTATACCTCCACTTTTGATTTTAGAAATTATTAGAAACTATATTTTGCGTGCTCGAGACGTTCGATTCTCTTTTCGATTGGCGGATGGGTACTGAAGAGATTAACAGCTTGTTTTTTGAGCGGTGAATTAATAAACATTGCCTCTGTGGCGGCGTTTTGTCTAGTCATCGGTCTTGAATGCTCTTCAAGTTTCTTCAAGGCAGAAATCATCCCTTCCGGAAAACGGGTTAGCTCAACTGCGCTAATGTCAGCAAGATATTCACGCTCACGCGAGACGGCTATCTGTGCAACACTGGCGACAAGTGGAGCAAAAACGGAACCTAAAATAATCATCAAAAGTCCAACTGGGCTATTTTCTTCGTCATTTTTCCTTGAATATCGTGTCATGCGAATACCAACATCAGAGAGAAATCCGATAATACAGACGAGAGAAAAAGCAATAGCAGATACGCGGATATCATAATTACGGACGTGAGATAATTCATGAGCCATAACAGCGGTCAATTCCTTATCATCCATGATATCGATTAGGCCAGTAGTGGCAGCGACAATAGCATGATCTGGGTCGCGTCCAGTAGCGAAAGCATTTGGCGCCGGATCATTAATAATATAAACCTCAGGCATTGGCATACCAGCGGTGATAGTTAGGTTTTCAACAATATTATATAAGCGACGATGATCGCGACGATTAGCCTTTTTTGCGCCGGTCATCATAATTGCCAGCTGGGTCGAGAAAAAATATTGCACCGCGGCATAAATTAAAGCAACAATAGTTGTCGTGATGGCGATGGTTGGATCATTATTTAAGTAGGCGATACCACCACCAAGAAATGAAATTAAAATAATAAAGCCTAAAAAGATTAGAACTGTGTTGCGTTTATTTTCATCAATCTGTTTATACATAGTTGATTTGAAGAAAAGAGAGGAATTAATCCCCTCTTTTCTATATCCTTTAAGTATTGATTAGAACTCGACTTTTGGAGCCTTATCCAATTTCTTCATCTCTTCTTCATCTACAGTGAAGTAGGTGTATTTCTCAAAACGAGTACCGAAGAGAATGTTGACTGGGAATTGAATAATACGGGTATTGAAGTCCCTTGCGCCTGCGTTGTAGAAGCGGCGGGAAGCTTGAAGTTTTTCCTCAGTGTCAACGAGCTGATCTTGAAGCTTCAAGAAGTTTTCGTTAGCCTTGAGCTCTGGGTAAGCCTCAGCGATGGCAAAGACTTTGCTAAGAGCACCCTGAAGAGATTTTTCAGCAGCAGCGGTTTCGTCAACGGTCTTAGCAGACATCACGGCGCTGCGAGCCTTGGTGACTTCCTCAAAAGTTTCTTTCTCGTGCTTGGCGTAACCCTGAACGGTGGCAACAAGGTTTGGAATAAGGTCACCACGAAGTTTCAAGATGACGGTAATACCAGACCAAGCTTCTTTTACGCGCTCGTTGAGACGAATGAGGGAGTTGTAGGTCGAGATAAGATAAATAATCAATACTACCACGAGACCTAAACAGATCATTCCGATTGTAAATAGATTTGGCATTGTTTCTCCTTTTTATATGACTCTATTATAAGAGTCTATGGTTTTTTCTGCAATACTCTAAGAGCAAAAATTCCCCACTGAAAGGGGGGTTTCAGTGGGGAATTCCTACCACAATCTTTTATATAGATTATGATAATGGTGCGAGCTAAGAGACTCTAACTCTCGACCTCTTCCTTGGCAAGGAAGCGCTCTAAACAACTGAGCTAAGCTCGCAAGCCGTGTGTGATATGCACTGAGTTTATTTTATCCCAGTGTAAAATAAATGTCAAGAAAATCCAATAAATATAAAATAACCCCGCAATAATTGCGGGGTTTGTTGGAGCGAAAATGGCTTTCAATCATACTTAAGCTTTGATTAATGCCAGGAAGTCGGTGTTCTGGCCTCAATCCAGCCAGTCTGATGCTCAACGTCATAGTGACCGCAAAGCTTCATCTCATTGAACTCGCCGGTAAACCAATAAACTTCACCAAAGCAATTATCATCTTCAATCGAGGAGATGTTCCCCGAGAGAAAGTGATCGTCCTCAGTGGTGAAGGTGACGCGGTGCTCATCGTTGGTGCCACGATCATAGAGACTCTGGAAGAAGTCATCTTTGCTCGGGCCTTTCTTGATGATCCAGGTTGATGTAGCTTGTTTCTTCATGTTTTCCTCCTAAGGTACTCGCATATAGCGGTATTGTCAGCCCTGTTGCTGATGAAAGACATTATGCAATATATTATTTATTTTGTCAAATGAAAACCCCCACCATTTGGTGTGGGGTAAAGCGGTGGAACTGGTTGATGTTGATTGTGGAAGTTGGCTTAAATATCAACGAATCTGATTTCGCCGTAACTCTGATCAATCTTGAAGAATCCCTGGACCCTCACACCTTCGATGGTACGACCATCAAAGTTAATGTGAGTGCCGGTGGTGTCCTCATGATCGAGCGAGTCGATTGCCAGCTTCACTGTCTGATCGTCTTCGGTGATGAATTTCACCTTAGTCTCGTTGATGGTGTGTCTGGTAGCAAATGCCTTCACAAACTCCTCCATGGACGGGCCCTTCTTGACGTCGACAATATTCATAATATTCCTCCTTTGTGCGTGCTCTCTTCGAGCAATGTAGTAGTTAACACTGTGCTAACTTGTTTATTATAACATAAGTAGTATGTATTGTCAATGGCTAGGATTTTAGGTGTAAAAATCCTCCGATTGCTCAGAGGATTTAGCTTCGATTTGGTGCCCGAAATGGGACTTGAACCCATATGGATTTCTCCATTCGATTTTAAGTCGAACGCGTATACCAATTCCGCCATTCGGGCATAGCTGTATTATAGTACAGTTGCCAAGGTTTTACCATATAATACGTGGTAAAATGAGCATATGGGAACTCGTAAATCAGAAAATATGGTAAAAAAAGATACCTTAGAAAAAGATATATTGTCATTAAAGAGTCTAGGTGCAAAGCTTGGCGCACTTTTTGAGAAGCACTTCTTACTCCTGGTTGTTGGATTTACGCTAATTTTTGCAGCAATTTCTCTATCGATTGGCATGAGTCAAAGTGTTTGGTTTGATGAGGCTTATTCAATCACTCTAGCAAAAAGACCTATTGGCGAGTTAGTCCATCTAACAGCAATCGACGTACATCCGCCAGTCTATTATTTGTTCCTACATTTTTGGGGTGGATTATTCGGGTTCGGCGAGTTAAGCCTCAGGTTATCCAGCGTAATCCCTATGTTTTTTGCAATTATTCTGATGGCGATACTCCTAAAACGTTTATTTAATAAACCTTTTGCTGGGTTTGCAACCTTATTACTCTGTCTTTCCCCAATGTTAATCCGCTACGGCTTTGAAATCAGAATGTACGCCATGGCAACCATGTTGGCGGTGCTTGCAACCATCGTGCTAGTCCTAATTGAGGCCGAGAAAAACACAAAGCGACGCCACTTATTACAATTTGCTTATGCAGCACTAGTGGCACTGGGGATGCTGACCTTATATTATACAATTGTGATTTGGCTGACCCATTTTGCATATCTAATTTGGCAGACAGTGAAAAGCAAGAAGCCGATTCTGCGCCAAGAATTTTGGCTGATGTACATCCTTGCCGTTCTATTATTTACGCCATGGCTGTTTGTCGCGATAAAGCAATTTACCAACGGTGCGCTAGCGCAAATTTCAGAACCAATGACGGTAAATAATCTACTTGGGGTCTTCTCTTTTAATTTACTATACAAACCAATTTGGCAGCTTGATCAGATTTTTGGGCTACTAATTCTGGGCTTCATCACCCTGTTTGTAGTATTGCTCGCTAAAAAAATAAAAAACAAACAGAAAAACACTAGCTTCTTGATTTTTATGGCAGCGGGGCCACTTCTCGTGGAGATTTTAATCTGCCTAATTAAGCCGATGTATGTTGAGAGATACCTGGTTTATTCGGCACCGTTTTTGATTGCCTTGATTGCCTATCTTGTATTCGAAGCGCAATCTAAGCAACGCTATTTCTCGATAGTCTACCTGTTTGCGCTGGTGGGATTTGGAATCTTTAACCTTCAACAGGCCGGTAACTTTAATTTTCAGAGGATGCAGAAGCCAGACATTCGTGAAATGGCGACAAGGATTTCTGCTACCGATAAAAAAGAAGATAAGCGTGACCAGGCTACTTTAACAGAGCTGCCAATTCTGACAGATTCACCATATGAGGCAATTGAGCTCGGGTATTATTTACCTAATAATAAAATCTATTTCTATGCACCATACGAGGAGCTAGGGGGCGGCTATGCACCGCTTAATAAGAGTGAATTTAAGATTTTCAACGAGCAGGATTTGAAGAAATTTAAGTGCGTACGCTATATCTATTATGATGCAAAAATGACAACAATATTAGAGAATGCTGGTTTTTCTAAGACAAAAAATCAGGACACTGAGCATGCCATGAAATATGGCGACTTCTGCCGAAAATAGCCGGCTAGAAAAAATAACCGACTATTTCTAGCTATGATTCTTTAATGCCTTGATCTTTAGGGTCTTGATCCTTGGATTCTTAATCTTTG
>JABCPR020000034.1 GCA_013332965.2 Candidatus Saccharimonadota bacterium
CCAAAATCACCGAGCTTCCCATGTTCGCTAAGAACTCTGCTGTTTCAATACCACTCTGGCCAGCCCCCACCACCAGCACAACCTTCGGAATCCTTGGTAAACCTAGATAAATTTCGCCAGGTGTCAAAAAACCAACTTCATCAAGACCAGTAATCTCACCTGTGTTTAAGCTGGTTCCAGTTGCAATTAAAAACTTACGTGAAGTTATAGTTCCATTCTCAATAGCTACCTCAATTGGAGAGATAAACCTTGCATTACTTCGAATAATCTCAACCTTTGCCTCCTCCAACTCGGCACGTTTCAACTCGATGTAAGTCTCAGCTTTAGACTGAATTTCAGAATACATTGATGGTAAGTTGATCTTTAAATGGTCTGAATTTAGCCCAAAGCTAGCCCCCTCACGAGCTCGAAATAGCAGCTGAGAAATCCTCGATGCCACTTGTTGTGTATAGCTAATAATCGTATTTTGTCCACCAATCAAATCACGCTCAATAATTGCAACTTTCTTTTTTTGTGAAGCCGCCATCAAGGCTCCCGCCACACCAGCCGCGCCGCCGCCAATCACAATTAAATCATAGTCATATTTTCTCATATTAGTTTATTCCTCTCCCCTAAAATAAAGGCTAGGTCCTTGTTATATTTTTTTACTTCCATCACAATTCTTCGATCTAAATCAGATTGCGTAATCGTTGGCTTATCTTCTAACCATTTCTCTAATTTTATGGCCACCTCTCCGGCAATTAAATCCGCTGCGCCCTGATGAATATTGAGAACTCTGGCCTCTCTGTGTAAATCTTCGCGCAACTGCTCCTCTGAAAACTCAATTTGTTTCGGCCTCTTGACTCGTCTCATTTTTGTATAATCCTAAAAGCAATTAGAAAAATCGCCAGTGTAATAAACAGAGTACCAGAAAGAATCTTGAGGAAGTTTTTATTCTTCAGGCGCCATTTCTGAATTTCAACTACCGTCTTGCCATGCCTTACTGCAACTCGAAGAATTACTAAAGGTAAAATGGCAATAAATATATAGCCTAAAAACATCCCTATCTGCAGCAGTAAAGGTAATTTCAATAAGCTATCTGCACTTACTAGCATCAACACTACTACAAAAGGTGTTTCTGCAAAGCTCGCGAGCAGCCCCAAAGCAAAGGCCTCAATATTACTATCCGTTTGCTTTGCGCGCCTTGCGATATAATTAGCAATTGGTTTTGGTAGCCATAATTCTGTTGATCGGCCACTTCGATAATAGAATAACCAAATACAGATCGTTAAGGCAACTAATAGCGAGGTTAAAATTGTTAAGCAGATTACAGATAGGTTAGCCCCAAAGAATAAATGAATAAAATAAGCGGTTGCTGCCAGGCTTGTAATAATCAAAAACGTCACGCCAGAGATATAATTTGTTACTAAAAACTTAGTTCTTTTCTTAATATGTTTCCCGAGACTCTCGTGATAAAGCAGTAGTAGTGACCCTAGATTCATCTGTAACGAAGCGTGCGCCAATGCTGCTAAAATAATCACTCCAACCGCAGAGAATATAGTAAGACCTTCCATATCTAAATTATATCATATCTTGCTTATGCTAGATTATATCTTGCTCATGTTATTTTTTAAAAACCAGGTTTTTCTCTGTAGCGCATAAAAGCAAAACGCTCATGCTTGCCAATATTCTATCAGAAGGGTACATTGGCCTCATTAGAAATTAAATGAGGTAATACTATGCGAGCACTGCCAGTCAGTATCAGAAAAATCAAAAACCATCTTAATAAACAATCTTCTTCTGATTGTGAAAATTTAGACGGTAAATTCTCAAAACCAAAAGTTCAACCAAGAAGTAAAAGAAGTAAAAAACTGAAGTTTAGGTATCTTACATATGTCTTCTTTCTTTGTGCTAGTCTTCTCCTTCAATCAGTGATGCGGCCAGTTTCTGCCCTGCAACCGCCTTCTGATGCTAGAGGTAAAAACATTGTTCAAGAAGAAAAAACTTGCCCAAAGGGTCATTATCTTAACCCTGAAACGAAGCGGTGTAGGAAATTTCCTGATCAAACTCCAAAAACCTGCCCCAAGGGATATTTTCTCAATGTCAAAACTAACCGCTGTAACAAAAATCCTGTGCCTAAAAATCCAACGCCTAAAAAACCCAGCTCGGAAAAATCCAAAACCAAGAAGCCTGACACGAAGAATCAGGCCCAGGATCATCATGATGTAAAACCTGAAGAAAACACAGCAAATAAAACTAAGGAGCCAAATACTTGTTTACCTGGATATTTCCTTAATAAAGTCACTAATCGTTGCAATAAGGAAATCGTGAAAACTCAAAAAACCTGCAAGGATGGCTACTTCATGAATAAGATTACTGGCCGTTGCAATAAAAAGGCGGAGCCTAATGAAAAGAAACCATGCAAGGCTGGTCAAACACGAAATCCTGAAACTGGCCGCTGTCATAAGGTTGTAGGTCCGGTAACTCCAAAGACTTGCGCGGAAGGCAAAACTCTAAACCCAGAAACTAATCGCTGTAAAAAAGTTGAGCAAGCACAAGGGAAAAAGCCATGCAAAGAAGGCTACGAGCGCCACCCAGAGACTAACCGTTGTCGCAAGAGTCATCAAAATACTGGTGCTGGTAACCCAGTAGAGGTTCCAAAGACTGGAGACGCAAAAGAGCAACCAAAAAAGGAATTTAATGGTACCACTGCGGTTGCTGGCTCTGCTGCTATAGGTTTGGGTATTGCCATCTTCCAATTTAAGGACGAAATCTTTGTAATAATTCGTAAGATTTTTCTCCATAAATAGGATTTACCTCTGTTAAAAATCTCCAAAAATCTTAATTAGCAGTCTTGACATGAGAGTGCTAATGGGCTATACTCTTATTAACTTAGCAATAAAACATGAAGAGTGCTAAATAATTTAAAAGGAGTATTTAATGAGTAAAATTATTGGAATTGACCTTGGTACTACGAACTCTGCGTTCGCGTACATGGTCGCTGGAAAACCAGAAGTTATTACAAATGCTGAAGGTGACCGCACTACTCCATCAGTAGTAGCAGTCACTAAAAAAGGTGAACGCCTAGTGGGTAAAGTCGCTCAGCGTCAGCGTGTTACCAACCCAAAGAATACAATTTACGGTATTAAGCGTCTTATCGGTCGTAAGTTCGAAGACAAAGAAGTTCAACGCGACCTTGATATTATGCCATACAAGATTGTTAAAAAAGGTGACGGTGTCGCTGTTGAGATGGATGGCAAAACTTATACCCCAGAAGAAGTCTCCGCTATGATTCTTTCTAAAATCAAAGCTGATGCTGAGGCTTTCTTAGGTGAAAAAGTTACCGAAGCCATCATTACCGTCCCAGCCTACTTTGACGATTCCCAGCGCCAAGCAACCAAAGATGCAGGTAAAATTGCTGGCCTTGAAGTAAAGCGTATTATTAATGAGCCTACTGCAGCTGCCTTGGCCTACGGTCTTGAGAAGAAAAATGAAGAGAAAATCGCAGTCTTCGACCTTGGTGGTGGTACTTTCGATGTCTCCATTCTTGAATTAGGTGACGGTGTCTTTGAGGTACTTTCAACCAATGGTGATACCCATCTTGGTGGTGAAGACTTCGATAATATTATTGTTAACTTCCTCTGTGATCGCTTCAAGGATGAGTCTGGTATCGATATTAAAAACGATGCAGCCGCTATGCAGCGCGTGAAGGATGAAGCTGAGAAAGCTAAGAAAGAGTTGTCATCAGCCAAAGAAACTGAAATTAACCTCCCATTCCTTTCCGCTGATGCTGACGGTCCAAAACATTTTGAATATACTCTCACTCGCTCCAAGATGGAAGAGTTGGTTGCACCACTTCTAGACCGTCTTGCTGGACCAGTTGAGAAGGCCCTCAAAGACGCAAAGCTTCAAACTTCAGATATTAACGAAGTCGTGATGGTTGGTGGTATGACCCGTATGCCAGCTGTTGTAGAAAAAGTTAAGAGTATCTTTGGTAAGGAACCAATGCAGGGTGTGAACCCAGATGAAGTTGTTGCTGTTGGTGCAGCTATTCAAGGTGGTGTCTTGCAAGGTGATGTTAAGGATGTTCTTCTCCTTGATGTTACTCCACTCTCTCTAGGTATCGAAACTATGGGTGGTGTCTCAACTAAGCTTATCGAGCGCAACACCACTATTCCAACTTCAAAATCAGAAACCTTCTCAACTGCTGCTGATAACCAGCCACAGGTTGAGATTCACGTCCTCCAAGGTGAACGCGAGATGGCTGCTGACAATAAATCACTTGGTCGTTTTATCCTTGATGGTATCGCTCCAGCTCCACGTGGCGTTCCACAAATCGAAGTAACCTTTAATATTGATGCTAACGGTATTCTTAATGTTACCGCTCGCGATAAAGGTACCGGCAAGGAGCAGAGTATTACTATTCAGAACTCTGGCAACATGTCGAAAGAGGATATTGAAAAAGCTCAGAAAGATGCTGAACTCCACGCTGACGAAGATAAGAAGAAGCGCGAAGCTATTGATGCCAAGAATAAACTTGAGCAAACAATCTACCAGACTGAAAAAATGCCTGAAGAATACAAGGATAAGATCTCAGACGAAGATAAAGAGACTATCAAGAAGGCTGTTGAGGAAGCTAAGGAGGTCCTTAAGGACACCTCTGCGGATACCGAAAAATTTGAAGCAGCCGCTAAGGAACTTTCTAACAAAGTCATGCCAATCGGCGCAAAACTTTATCAGTCTGCTTCAAACGACAAATCAGCGGAGGCTGATGCTTCCAAAAATCCATCAGATGGTGAACCAGTTGAAGGCGAAGTGGTTGATAAGTAATCAGATCATCCCCAGAATTAAAACAGCTTAAAATGCTAATTTAAAAAAATACCCCGCAAGGGGTATTTTTGTTTGATTCAAGTAGCGGTATAATACAGATATAAAAACTCTAATATGATATATTTAATCTAATTGATTTAAGGTATTATCTATGAACAAAATTTTCAAAAGATTTTTTAATCTCACAAAATACGAACGTATCAACTGGATACTCAAGCTTCTCATTAGTCTTAGTGGTATTCTCCTAAGTGTCCTTCATTTTATTGATCCAGTCACCTGGCACAAATTCCCAAGCTACCTAGTTACTATTATTCTGCCATATGCGCCAGAACTGCTAAAAAAACTAGGCTTTGCTACTACCACAAGATTACAGATCATCTATGGACTATTCCTCGTCATTGCTATGGTACTGGGCATTGATTTGAATTGGTATAAGACCATCATTATTATGGGCTCCCCAAGTTATGATAAAATTGTCCACACTCTTAGTGGAGTGGTGGCTGCCTTTGGCGCAAAAGAAATTCTAGATAATTTCTATGACGGAAAAGAAGCTACTGATTACTCCGGAAAAACCTTAGAGGTAAAAACTGGCTCCTCTGGGAAATCTACCATTAAACGAAAGGTCTATCACACCGGCTTCGCCTTTCTCTTCATTATTTGTTTTGTCGCCTTTACTGCCGCAATGTGGGAATGTTTTGAATTTACATATGACAAACTCTGTGGCGGCCACATGCAAGCGCTCAACGCCCCGGGTATCGGCGATACCATGGGTGATATTATCTCTGCCACCGTCGCTGGTGTTATTACGGCCATCTTCCTGAGAAAGAAATAAAAATGTCAAAAAATGCCCCACAGAAATCGGATGAAGTTTCGCAAGTCTCTGCAAAAGAGACGGAAATCCTCTTAAGTCTCCTCAACCAGAGTTTATCTGCAAACATTCCTGGCGACGTAGTTGAACTGGGCTGCTATAGAGGCGACACCTCAATTATTTTTCAGCGAGCATTACAAAATTTCACCAAGCTTCCAGGTGGTTCAAGTAAAAATCTTTGGCTCTATGATCCATTTGCGGGGCTTCCAGAAAAGTCCAGGGAAGATAGTTCGGCTGCCGGCGATCAGTTTAAATCTGGCGAACTTTTTGTTACAAAGCGTGAGGTTATCGAAAAGTTTAAGCGTCAAAACCTTCCTCTACCAAAAATCAAGAAAGCTTTCTTTGAAGATCTAGCCCCAGAAACTGATCTACCAGACAAAATTAGCTTCGCCTTTCTCGACGGTGATCTCTATACCTCAATCAAAACTAGCCTCACCCTCGTCGAATCAAAAATGCAGCCAGGTAGTAGTATTATTGTTCATGATTATAATAATCCGGAACTCCCAGGCTCCGCTCGCGCCACCGATGAATGGCTAAAATCACATGCAGTAAAAGTTGCAAAATTTAAAACTCAGGAAACTCTTGCAATTATAGAAATCAAATAGTTAGCAGGATATCAAAGATTTATTTTTAAGTCCGGATTTATTTCTCGTGCCCGCCACCCGGTATCTGTATTTTATCCAGCGCATATTTAAACTCTGAGAAATCAAGCCCTACAAAAAATATCCCAACTTCTCTGGAGTGACTTAGTTCCCACAAAACTGTTTGCGCTGACCGGTCATCTCTGGTCCCATTCAAATAGGTCACCACGGCCGTATAAAATTCGCCATCCTCCATCATGGCCTTATCAATATTGTATTGAATATTCTCTACTAAATTCATTCTATGACTCGCTATCTATAAATCTATTCTAAAACATCTATAAAATAAATCCACCCCTTGGGACGTTCCGCAAGTTCGCAAAATATAGTTAACATAAAAAACGACCACCAAGTGGTCTTTTTTAGAATGGTATGTTTTTCGCTTTTTCGAAAAACATTCCAATCTGCGTCGGTTCAATAAAGAAAAGTATACTTTTCTTTATTTCTCCTCCTTGATTGGTCGGGGCGACAAGACTCGAACTTGCGACCTCAGCGTCCCAAACGCCGCGCGCTACCAACTGTGCCACGCCCCGCTACTGTTAAATTTACCACAC
>JABCPR020000035.1 GCA_013332965.2 Candidatus Saccharimonadota bacterium
GTATTTTGACTTACGAGGTGGGTCGGTCGCGAGCAATAGAATTAAACGGAGTAAGAATTTTACTTATGCGTAGACTTAAACGTGAATCTTCGCGCAAAAAGTCGAAAATTCCTCCTGCCCCATGGCAAGAGTTCATTATTTACTAATCAGAAGGGTCAAACTTCCTTGAAGATTCAGCCTGAGAGCTAAAAACGCAAATCTTCAAGCACGATTATTAAATAAGGAAAATATCACCCCAAAAGGTGATATTTTTTTGTGATTCTATCTCGTTGGTCAGCGCAACACTATCTCGCTAATCAGTACAACACTTTTGGTTTCCCCTATTCTCTAAGATGTGGTATTATTTTTTTATGAGAATATTGTCTGGAGATTTGAAAACGAAATTAAATCAAACCGTAACTGTTGCCGGTTGGGTTAATTCCCGCCGTGACCATGGTGGCCTCATTTTTATCGATTTACGCGACCATCAGGGAATTATCCAGTTAGTTATCACTCCAGAAAATAATCAGGCTTTCACTCTCGCTGAATCCTTGCGCGATGAGTTTGTTATCTCCGCAACTGGCCTCATCCGCGAGCGCGCCGCCGATCTTAAAAACCCAAACATCGAGACTGGTGACATTGAACTCGTGGTCGAAAGCATTGAACTCTTAAATCGCTCCGACACTCCTCCAGTCAATACGCACGACGATGGACCTGAATCCAGCGAGGAGCTTCGCCTCAAATATCGTTATCTTGATTTGCGTCGTCCAAGTATGCAAAAGACCTTGAAGCGCCGCGCCAAGTTTTATTCATATCTCAGAAATTACATGGACCAGCACGCCTTTATTGAGGTCACCACGCCAATTCTCGCTAACTCCAGCCCTGAAGGTGCTCGTGACTTCCTCGTGCCATCCCGATTAAAACCAGGTCTCTTCTATGCACTTCCACAGGCTCCTCAGCAGTTCAAACAACTCCTCATGGTTGGCGGCCTGCCACGTTATTATCAGATTGCTCCATGCTTCCGTGATGAGGATCCTCGGGCCGACCGTCTTTATGGTGACTTTTATCAATTAGACTGTGAGATGTCCTTCGTCGATAAGGGTGAAACTGTCAGACAGACTGTCGAGCCACTCATTAAGTCTCTCGTCACCGACTTTGCCGGCAAAAAACTTTTCTCTGAAGAAATCCCACGCATTTCATACCAGGAATCTATGGAAAAATACGGTGTCGATAAACCAGACCTTCGCTACGGCATGGAAATGATCGAGCTTACTGAAATCCTCAAAGACACTAGCTTCAAAGTCTTCCAGAGTCCATGCGTTAAAGCTATCTGTGTTGAAAATGGTGCCAGCCTCACTCGTTCTCAGATCGACCAGTTCACTGAAAAAGCCAGGAAACTTGGCGCCTCCGGTCTCGCTTACATCATGTATGAAAACGGTACCGAAAAAAGTCCAATTGCTAAATTCTTGCAACCTGAAGAACTTGCCAAAATCAAAGAAGCCACTGGCGCTAAAGATGGTGACGCTGTCTTCTTCTGCTCTGATGACCGCGCTAAGGTGAACAAAATCCTCGGACAACTCCGCATCGCTTTTGCCGATCACTTTAACCTGAAGGACGACTCTATTGTTGCGCTTTGTTGGATTGTTGACTTCCCATTCTACGAATGGAATGATGGCGAACGTAAAATCGACTTCGGTCACACCCCATTCTCGATGCCAAAAGGCGGCCTCGCTGCTCTTGAAGCTGCAGAAACCGATGAAGAAAAACTTGCCATCGTCGCTGATCAGTACGACATGGTGATGAATGGCTATGAAATCTGTTCTGGCGCCGTCAGGAATCACAATCCTGAAATCATGTACAAAGTTTTCAATATTCTTGGCTATGGTCATGAATACGTCGAGAAACGCTTTGGTGGCATGCTCAATGCCTTCAAATTTGGTGCACCTCCACACGCTGGCTGCGCCTTCGGTATCGAGCGTATCTTCATGGTCTTAAACGACACAAAGAATATCCGCGACATTGTGGCCTTCCCAAAGAACGGTTCTGGTATCGATCTTATGATGAGTTCTCCATCCTTCGTCGATGAATATCAGCTAAAGGATGCACACATCCAGATTATTGAAGACGGGGAATAAGAGACTCTAGACTAGGTTCAGAAAATCAAAACCTAGGCTAGATTCAGAAAATAAACTTTAACCTAAAAGTCTTAGCCATAAAAAATCTACACCGCAGTGTAGATTTTTTAATCCATGTTTTAGGCAAAAATTACAATACCAAGCAGCACACAGGCGAGTAGAACTCGGTAGTAACCAAAGGCTGGGATTGAATTTTCCTTCTTGAAAAACTTCATCACTACTTTCAAAGCGATTAGGCCAGAGATAAAAGCGACCAAATTAGAAAGTAGCAGCATCTGCCAGTTTGCAGCAATATAAGCGCGACTTGAACTTGAAAGCAGCGACTTGCCGCACACTGCCGTCATGATTGGGAGAGAAGCAAGGAAAGAATATTTCGCGGCTGAAGCAGAGTTCATCCCCATCACACGACCGGCAATAATTGTTGATCCAGAACGCGAAACGCCCGGAATCAAAGCAAATACCTGTGCAAGGCCAATCACGAGCGCTCTTTTATGAGGTAATTTATTTTCGTCTGTCTCAGATTTGTGTGGCAAGCGATTTACGAAAATCATCAAAAGCCCCACGGTGCCCATTGCGATTGCAATCGTGGTCAGAGCGGAGAAGAAGCTATGCTGCTCAATAAATTTTGATAGCACTAGCCCAATCAGTCCAGCTGGAATTGAAGTAATCAGAAGATTCATCGCCATATGCAGGTCACGTTTAACAAATACTTGCTTAAAAATCTTCGCAATTTCTTTACGATAATAGATTAAAAGTGCAAACAAGGTACCGAAATTAATCAGCTCCAAAAAGAAATGAAAATCGTCCGCACGATTCCCGGCGCCTAATAATTTTTGGACTAGCTCCAGATGTCCAGAAGAAGACACTGGAATAAACTCGGTCAGACCTTGCGTCAAACCTAAAACAAGTGATTCAATTACATTCATACTAGCATTATAGCGAATAATCTGTTTTCTTTACAATCTTGAAATATCATGTATAATATGTCAAAAGAATATTATTAAAAATCACAGGGAATTAAATTAATGCCGATTATCAAATCTGCAAAAAAGGCAGCACGCCAAGCAGTCAAACGCACTGCGCAGAATCAACAAATTAAAAAGTTCATTAAGGCCGCTCTTAAAGCTTTCAAGGCTGAACCAACTCCTGAAAATCTTTCAAAAGCTCAGTCTGAATATGACAAAGCTGCAAAGAAAGGTCTTTTGAAGAAAAATACCGCTTCTCGCCGCAAAGCAAACTTAGTTAAAATCGCTAAGGCTGCAAAAGCTGAAGTTAAAGAAGCTCCAAAGACTGTGAAAAAAGCTGTTGCAAAGAAGCCTGCAGCTAAGAAAACTGCTACAAAAAAGGCAACCACTAAAAAAGCAACTGCCAAGAAAGCTTAAATAGTCGCCAAGAAGGCTTAGTCAATCTTTAAAATAGGGCCCAGCGCCCTATTTTTTGTCTGATAATTCAAGCAAAAAAGTTTCCAGCAAAAGCCAAGGCTCTTTCGAAAAACTAGTTTGTTTTAGCATCATATCAATTTCGGCGAGCTTCTTCACGATGCGTTTCTCGCGTTCACCATTTGGTCTGGCCGCCAGTAAATCCACTGCCTTTTTGGTCCAGGACCCCACTGTTAGGTATGGATTATTACTCTCCTCAGCCTCACGTAGTAGTTTTACCGCCCTCTTTCCGTCAGTCAAAGCAATATCAAACACGCGAAAAGTCAGAAATTTGTCTACTTCCTCAGTTATCTTAAATTCATCAATCTTCACCTGCTGGGGATTTTTCTTCGCTACGGCAGCCAGTTCCTTGTAGACGGCATTTCTCTTGTCGATCTTCTGTTCTAAAATCACGATTCTGTGTTCAGTCTCAAGATATTTTAAAAGCTCTGCGAATAATTCTTTCTTTGTCCCCAAATCCTTGATTAAGATTTTTCTCGTTTCAGAAAACAACGTCGTACCTTGGAAAATCGACACCAAATCTGCCTTTTCCAGACTCTCTGCATCAATCACTTCATAGTTTTCACCCAAAAAATCCTTAGCTTTTGACTCAGCTTTTTTGCGATCGTCTCCATCAATTAAATAAATCATAGATTCTTCTGTTGGCAATGCGGGCAAAGATGTGTGCCGCGACCTGCCACCTTTATTTTAATAATTTCCGTTCCACAGCGATTACAAGGTTCACCTTCTCGGCGAAAAACCTGCGCAAATTTTTGTAGATAATCCCCACGTGTACCATCCGCCTTTACGTAAGTTGCCATCGTACTACCACCAGAATCGATCGACGCTTGCATCACCGACTTTGCCGCTTCTAATAAGTCAAAAATCTCTGTTTCACTCAGCGATCCGGTCAATCTTTCCGGGTGAATTTTGGCTAGAAACAGCGCCTCGTCCGCATAAATATTACCAAGCCCGGCAATCACTGTCTGATCAAGAATAGTTGGTTTTATTTCTGCATTCTTGTGTCGTGCCAGATTTTTAGAAAACTCCGTCACACTCATTTGCCAAGGCTCTTTTGCTAGTTTCTTGATGAAACTATCCTGCATCACCTCGTTAGTCTCTAGAACCTTGCAAAATCCAAATTTTCGCTGGTCGTTAAAATATAAGGTTCCGTTTGTTAGTGTGAACGATACGCGAGTCTGCTTGTTTGGTAGCTCCGAGAAGAAGCTATCCGTCGGATGGCCGCCAGCAAAACTTTTTTCGTCATAAAGCGAGGTTTTGAAATCACCAGCCTCAATCATTTCTCGATAATCCTTGCCGGATTCCTCGCCGAAAGCTCGAAAAATAAGCTGTCCGGTCATTCTCAGATGTACCATCATCGAAACTCCGTTTGCAAAATCAAAAATCAGCGCCTTTCCAAAACGGCGAATAGCAATAATTTCTTGCCCAAAAATCAACTCCTTCGGGCCGATAAAAGATTTATCACAAAAAACCTGCACAGTCTGCACGTGTTTTCGCAAAATAAACTGATCTAGTCCTCGACGAATTGTTTCAACTTCCGGCAACTCTGGCATGCCTCTATTTTATCCTAAATTCCGCAAACTCTCCATATTAAAAACTCAAACGCGCAAAAACCACAGGAATCATCAAGCTTATGCTTGACTATTATTACAGAATATTGTAGAATCGCGGCAACTACGGGGAAGGTCCCCGAGGGTTCTTTGAAAGGAGTGTAACATGAAAAAGCAGAATTTGTTACCGTTGGCAACCGTTGTTGCACTTTGCATGAGTGCAACGTCTATCACTGTCCCGCTTGGCGCGCTCAATTTTGGCGCACAGACGGTTTATGCAGGTGTTGTAAAACGCAGCGCTTCCAGCAAGGCTGCCGGCACGACATCCGCCGCAACTACTGACGCATCTTCGGATGCAAACACCGCTAAGCAGGAGCCCTCGATCGGCACTGCAGCTTCCAGCGACGGCAAGACCTATACCGAAGTTGATTCGAATGGGCAGGTCGTCATTCAGCGTGATTTGCAGGACGGCGCTTCGAAATACGCCATCCCCACCTATCGCGGGAATTTATTCTCAAGTGATTATCATCGTGTTTCTGGTGGCTACATCGAAGATGAGAAAATTTTTGATCCTCTCATCAATAATGATGGAAGTCGCCGCAGAATGAAGGAACCGAAAATGTATCCGGAGGAAGTATATAAGTCGAGCGACTGGTTGCTTCCGAATGGTGTCGCGAAGACACCGAACTATCTTGGCGCAGAGCTTGAACTCGAAACAGCCAGTTTTGATGACAGGACAACACAATACCCTATAGTGCCAGAACCGGATGGGGCCGCACATGGTTCGCCGGTATGGCTCTATCACACTAAGGCCATTACTGCGGATCATCCTTGGCCTGCAATTAATCCGATAACCAACAGGCCGTTATGGGATACTCAGCCGTTCTGGAGAAGCGACAATAGCTTTGACCTGTATGGGTACCTGAAGCAGTTCACCCCGGAACAAAAAAATAGCTACGCATATATGTATGTAGAAGGAGGCTCCAATGGAGACAAGTTTGGCAGAAACAAGACAATGTACGGTAGTTCAATTACATTAACTCATGATCATCAGATTCAATTCGATAACGACCCGGATGCTGGCGCCGTACTCTACCTGTATGTTGCCCTTGCTAACTCTGCATGCTTCGATAGCGAATACCATCGCGGCATAGACGGTGGGGTAAGTTTTAATGCAACCTGCAAATTATCTGATGGTACAAGTGTAACTGCAAATGGTCAGGCTCGAATTAAGCCCGGCTACCAAGGTCAGAAAATTCGAATTACCGGAACAAATGACGCATATATTAATGAGGCAGTGCTTAAAGGTCTCGAAATAATTATGCGTTATTATACGGAGGACCATACTCTTGCTAAAGTAACTGAGGGAAGTGATTTTTGGAAAGAAATACCCATCCCCGGGGTTGATCAGGAAAATGCAAAAGTCATACTATTTGCAACCCGCTATGAGGAATAAGCTGAGGTAGTAACATTTTCTGTGGCTTTTCATGATCGTCTCCTGGCGCCTGGAATTGTTTCAGGCGCCTTCCCATTTGATTTATTCTGCTTTTGGTTATATACTCTTTAAAAGGTATTTTTAATTAATTTTGAATATATGACTTCAAGAAGCACTAACACAAAGATTCTCGGAATTATGGCAATTTTAGCCTGGGTATTTATATTCTCAGCAAAATGTTTTGCAGTTGATCCACCACAAAGTCCTGGCGGAACACAAGGAGGAAAATCTCATCCTACAGGAGCATGTAGTAGGTCATCGAAAGGAACTTGCTATAATAGTTTTAATTCCAATGGTGAAAATAATGGTACGGGTGGTGGTGGAGAATGGTTAAGAATACCTAAACAAGATATCACTACTGACAAGAATAGGATTACATATGTTTGGCTTAGAGGTAAGTTTGGAATAAGTGAAGATAGTGGGAAGCGCGGTAATATTTCTTGGGAGGGTGATCCCCAGGTTATTACCGGTTGCGGTGATGCTGATAATATATTTGTATTTATCGGCCATATATATCAAAATCAACCGCCATACCAAGCAACTGGCAAAGGTTATGGTCCACATAAATTTCATTATTTCTGGGATGGAAATAGAAACGTTCCACCTGAAAAGGGGTATGTTAATCGATCTGATCATCACGCTGATTATAATGAGGCAAAAAGCGAATATTTTAAATACCTAAAGCGTACTAATCAGACCGATAATGAGGAGGCTGCTGAAAAAAGATGGGAAGAAGGTCAATTCTCCTGGTTCTGCTCCTGGGATGCAGATAAGAAGCCTGATTGCGACCCAAATGACCCGACTTGTAATGATAAAATCATTCCGCCAACCCCAACGGCTGGCAGCCTCAACTGTGGCCGCGATCTTCCTGGTGTCTCAACCTCGCCATACAAAGGCAACACGGTTGCCGAATCTGGCGTCATCAACCTCTCCTATACCGGTACCCTAGATTTTCGTAACTGGCAAAACACCACAAAGGGGAAGAATTATGTCCTGGCTCGGCCGGGAGACTCAGTCCGCTTCAAGCACTCCATGTGTTACACCGCACAAGGGGTTGGCCGCAACCTGCAAGGTCGCCCAACTCCAGACAAAGAAAATCATTTCCAAATTTATGCAAAACGCAACGGCAGCGAGGATAGTCGTTATCTTTTCGGTCAGTCCGAGTTGCTCGATGGTAATCAGCGTACTGTCCATGCCCACACTCAGCACCAAATCCGTGGTAACGGTATTATTTCTGCCGACTATGGCTTCACTACAGAATCTCCAACTGGCAACCCGACTCCAGATTATCTCTGTAACTCACCGATTTTCATAAATGGTAACAACCGCGGCATCCAGAATGGTTTCCAGATTCCAGGCTTCGCTACGGGCATTACTAATTGTAATTCCGCCAGCCGCACCACCAATAATTCCGAAGTCGGTAGCGTGATTTCTCAAGGTTTGCGCTACGACGATATCCGCACCTGGGTTTCCTACACCACTCAGTTTGTCGCTAACTGTGGCTGTGACCGCGATGAGGCATATGAGAATCATTTCAAACAGACTTCATATGATACCGCCGGCACTTCGAGTGATCCAAGAACCGAATGGGGCCAAAACTACGTCTCTTGTCGCGCCAGTGGCACCTGCCATAAAGGTGAAGACACAAGATACAAGCCAACTTACACATATGAGTTTCCGCTCACCACAGAAAACCGCGGCACCAAAGAAACTGAATCCAAGGTCTATGTTCCATATAATTTCAATACCTACGTCACTAGCTTCATCGATGCCGAGGATATCGCTTTTGCCGGCGAGCAGGTTGATATCGGTGGTTCCTATCATATTCTGCCAAGGCAAAACGATGTTGTTGCAAAGAATGCCTACGCCACTGTCACCTCCAGCAAAGAAACTTTCCGCATTTATGAAATGATTCTCCCAATCTATGCCACTCCAAACACCTTCTCTGGTAACGAACGCTCTGCACAAGACGTCTGTCAGTACTATGGCATTTCCAACTGTAATCTCGTTAATACTATCAATGGTCCAATGAACGCCAGTGGTAACTACAGTGGTGAAAGTAAAAACACCGGCA
>JABCPR020000036.1 GCA_013332965.2 Candidatus Saccharimonadota bacterium
GACCAGTAGTTTTGGAGCCTTTTAGATAATCAGAGTCGTTCACGAGATCTGGATCGGAACCCTTGGCCGTTTGCTCCGCCTTAATTTTTAAGTCTGCAGCAATGCGACGACTTAATTCTGTATTTCTTTCCTGTTCTTTATGAACGATGACTCCCATCCTATACCTTTCATTTTGAATTAAACTTTAAGTATTTTACCACAGATGTGATATAATTTTCTCAATATTATTTAAGGAGGTATAATGGCAACAAGTAAGTCCAAGAAGGCTAAAAAGTCTGCTGACAAGCCAAAAAATACTAACAAGAAGGCTGAAGTTACCGTCGTCGAAGAAGTAGTGACCGTAGCTGAAAATGCCGAACCAGAAACAACTGTAATTGAAGAAGTCAAGACTGAAGAAGTCAAAACCTTCGGAGCCAAGGAATGCAAGAGCTGCAAGAATGGTAAATGCATTTTTGCTGGTTTCTTTGCCAAAAAAGGCGATCCAAACGAAAATATCTTAACTATCTTTAAATCACCAAAGATCTGGGGCGCTGTAGCCGGTGAATTACTCGGAACCATGTTCCTCACTATGCTACTTTTGACTCTTGGCATTTATCAACCACTTTACGTACTCTTTGGCGTGATTGGTGTGACTCTTGCAGTTTTCTCACTTTCAGGTGCACAACTTAACCCTGCTATCACTGCTGGTATGATGGCAACTCGTCGCATTTCAGCTATTCGTGGTGTACTTTACATGGTCGCTCAGGTGATTGGTGCATGGCTCGGCCTTATCATCATCAATGCCTTCCGCATGGCTGGTGAAACTATGGTTGACCTACCTGCATTGAACCCTGTTGAGGCGAGCGCAATGTGGTCACTTGCTGCCATTGAGTTCCTTGGCGTATTTACCTTTGCTTTCTTCTTCAATCGAGCACAAGAATACAAAACCCGCCGCAACGCATTTACCTATGCCGCAATCATCGGTGGTGGTATGACCCTTGCAGTACTCTTTGCCATCGTCATTTCAAGCAACTTCCTCAAGATTTCCAACAACTTTATCTTGAACCCAGCTATTGCAATTATGTACCAGATTTTCCCAACTTCTGCTGAGAACTTTGGTGCCTTGATTAGCAAGGTTGGTCTTGAAATCCTCGTCTACATTCTCACCCCAGTAATTGCTGGTATTCTAGCATTCTTCCTCGGTGATGTTGCAACTGCATTGTCTGATGATAATGAAGCTTGCTGCGATGATAATTGCTGCAAAGACGACTGTTGTTGTAAAGACTACTGCGACACTAAGTGCGGTGACAAGTGCTGCGATAGTAAGTGTTGCAAATAATGGACATTTGATTCATAAAAAATAGCCCTGAGGGGCTATTTTTTATAAGCTATTTTTTATAAATATTAGTCTTTTGGAAAGAGTGGAGTCTTTGGCGGAAGGATCTCGCCACTACCAGCAAAGATCTGCTCAACTGTTTCGGCGATTGGAAGGAATGGTTTAAGGTGATGGTTAGCAATTAAAAGCTCTTCGACGAGATTAGTTAGAACAACTTTAGCTTCTGCCATATCGGTCTTGGCGATTTGCCATGGCTTCTGCTCTTCAATGTGGCGATTAACGTCTTGCACCATGCTCCAAGCAAAGTTAATGGCATTAGTGAACTCAAACTGATCCATTAGATCCACATAAGCACCATTTAGGCTCGGGTGAAAATCGATTTTTGGGACACCATTTTTCTGGCAGAGTACCGAAAGACGCTGAACAAGGTTACCATAATCATTGGCAAGCTCATTACGATAGGCGTTCTCAAATTTCTCCCAGGTGAAATCGGCATCGAGGAAGGTATCTACGTGCCTAGTAAAGTAGTAACGGAAGGCGTCAATACCGTGTTTTTCGAGAACCTCGACTGGATCGATGACGTTGCCGAGAGATTTACTAATTTTCTGACCATCAGTCAGGATAAAACCATGAGAGAGGATAGTTTTTGGAAGCGGAAGACCGAGGCCTAGCAAGATAGCTGGCCATAAGATCGCGTGGAAACGTAAAATATCTTTACCAACAACCTGGAGATCAGCTGGCCAAAAATCAGAAATATCCTGATCAGGGTAACCAAGCACTGTAATATAGTTCGTGAGAGCGTCCATCCAGACATACATAACCTGAGACTCGTCGCCGGGAACTGGAATACCCCAAGTGAGATGAGCAAGCGGACGTGAGATTGAGACATCAGGAGTGTCTTCAAGCAGCCTTAAAATTTCATTTTTACGAAATTCTGGTAAGACTTGCATCTCATTCTTTTCGATAGCCTCGCGGATCTGGTCCTTAAAATCAGAGACACGGAAATAATAATTAGATTCTGTGAGGTGCTGGTATGGCGTCTGATGATCTGGGCATGAACCCTGATTTTCGTCATATTCTTTTTGAGTGACAAATCTTTCACAACCTTCACAATACCAACCGTTGTAGCTGGCAGAGTAAATATGTTTTTCTAGGCGCTGCCAGATCGCTTGTACGCGCTTGATATGATCTTCGTCGGTTGTACGAATAAAATCAGTGTAGCCGATATTGAATTTGGCGAGAAAGTCACGGAACTTCTGTGAATTCTGGTCAACATATTGCTTAATGTCAATATTAGAGCTTTGGGCCTTCTTTTCAATCTTATTACCATGCTCGTCTGTGCCGGCTTGAAAGCGAACTTTCGCACCCTGCATGGTTTTATAGCGAGCAAAAATATCAGCCAGTAGATAATCTTCCGCATGTCCGATATGTGGCGCGCCGTTGACATACGGAATGGCAGTCGTGATATAAGTTTTTTGAGACATGCGATTCCTTTATTTTTATCAATAATCAGAATTATTATACTACAAAAGAGTCGCTAAGGTGAGGCTGGCGTTTATTCAATCGTCGAGCAAGAGAGACCAGTTTGATTCTCGGCGATAAGGAGACTATTTAGATCATGTCCCGTAGCAGAATTTAGCTCAGCTATACCCTTAATGTAAGAATCAAGATTTTCGGTGGCAATTTTAGTGGTTTTCTTTAACTGATTGATATTAACAACGGTGGTCGTGTTGGCATTGGAATTATTTGAATCAATAGATGTTTTTGCAGCAGTGGCAGCTTCGGCACTATTGAATTGATAGACATAATTTTCACTGATTGATTCTAGACTGTCATTTTTAAATTCAAATTGACGTTCAAAGTTTCCGTAAGCGGCGCCAATCTCTGCAGTTTCATTGGTCGAAAGTGGACGGACACAAGTGAGGGATTTTGATTCAGCCTGAGCAACTTTATTTTTCCCAGAGGCTTCAGCGGGAGCCTTCTTTGGTGAGCTGAGCATAATAATAGCAAAGATGATGCCGGTAATAACAAAGAGGCTACCGACGATAATCGCAAGGATGGCAGTGCTGGAGAGTTTAATTTTTGGCTTATTCTGATTCTTGGCTTGCTTAGCGGCTTCTTCGGCCTGTTTCTTCTCAACATCAGCATAAGAAACAGCACTTCCGATTGAGCCTGGAACTGGTGCGGCTGCAGTGAGTGGCTTATCCTCATCTTCCTCCTCATCTGAGTCGGTGGCTTCTTGTGTTGGAGTAGCTGAGGTTTGTGTGGCAGGAGTCTGAGTGAATGAGCTGTCGGTTAAACTTGTGGTATTCAAATCTGAACCTTGCATGGAGGCAGAAACCGTGGCGGTTTGTGTGAGGTTTTCAGACGGAGAAAATTGTGGACGATCAGAAGTATTAGAGTCGGAAGAGGTGTTAGAAGTTCCAGAAATTGAAGCATTAGTAGGCGCACCTGTCGAACCAAGTGTAGTGTCATTTTCTGGTCGATAGTTATTTAGCTCACTCATGAGGCTATCAAGTTCAGAGCCACCCATCGCGGAATCATTAGAGGCCGCTGAGGTGGTTGGGTCAGCTGGAGTGGTTGAGATAGTTGGGTCGGCAGCTGGGGTGGTCTGGATAGCTGAGTCGGTAGTTGAGATGGTTGGGGTAGTTGAGCCAGCAGTTGAGGTGGTTGGGGTGGCTGAAATAGCTGGGGTGGCTGAGGCATCGAGACCTATTTCATTTGGTGTGTCATTTTGATTTTGAGGCTGAAAAGTTGGATCCATTTTTTTCCTTATAATTAGTTCTTTTTGCAAAAATTTTGTACGCTAAAAATTAGCATTGCGCTTATGTTTATCTTAACATAATTAGAGCAAATCATAAAGATTCTGCCAGTCGGAAAGATTGAGGTCGGCTGGACGAAAATTCTCATCAAAATTGAGCTTACGATAAATTTCCTTAATCTCATCGCGAGATTGATTGGTAATCAGAGGTAGACAGGTGATGAGTTTTTTCCTAGGGTTGGCAAAACATTGCTTAATAAATTTAAGGACTTTTTCATCGACAATTGGTTTTTTGCGTGGCACTAGTATGACTGAGGCTGAATCAACTTTTGGAGGCGGAGTGAAGAGGCTTCGGTCGACATAGACTCCGGGAAAAACATCGGCAAAATTCAAAACGGCAAGTGTTAGATAAGTATATTTTCCCTGACCAAGCAAAAGACGATCCGCTACCTCTTTCTGCATTAGTAAGACAATGCGTTTTGGTGCATTTTTGGCGGAAATTAGACGCTGAATAATCGGACTAGTGATGTAGTATGGAATATTACCAGCGGCAACGTAGGGCTCTTTAATGGTGTCGAGGTCAAATTGCAAAAAATCCTGATGCTTAACTTCCAGGTTTTTGCCAGGAAATGAATTAGGCAGATTTTTAGCCAGTTTTTCATCATACTCAATAGCGAGGACTTTTGGAAAACGGCGCAGAAGTGAGCTGGTTAGTGTGCCAAGACCTGGACCAATTTCGAGACAGAGCGGCTGAGACTCTTCAGGGTCGTCAAGCGGCAACAAGGCACTTTCTGCAAGCTCTTCTAGAATTGGACGGTTCTTCAACCAGTTCTGACCTAATGACTTTTTATTCTGCAACATTTTAATATTATCCGAATTCTTTATTACTATGTGTTATTTAGTCTTTACCCTAAGGTTTTAATGTGGGTCTTATTTTAATATGGGATTATTTAATACCAATGACGGGTTTGCCAGAAGTTCCACGCCTGGCTCCAACCACCATAGCGGCCAGTCACATAGCCAATCATCCAACGGATCTGAGTAACTGGGTTGGTTTGCCAGTCCGCACCGGCGCTGGCCATTTTTGAACCAGGGAGGGCCTGCGGAATACCATAGGCACCACTGCCAGCATTTGTAGCATCAAAACGACAGCCAGACTCACGATAGATAAGGGTGAGGGCAATATAAATATCTGCTTCGGAGACGCCGGCGGCGCGAGCGTAAGAAGCACAGGTCTCCCATTCTGGTGGGACAGATTTTTTCATACCTACAGCAGTGATGCGATCGACTGGATTTTTAATAACATTGGTACTAATAAGTTCACGAGAAACCTCTTTGCCATCTACAAAGTTAACCTGATAGACAGAGGATTTGCGACCGAGTTCACCTACTTGGCGCAGATTGGTTTGGCCAGTTGGTAAAGATGTATCACTGACGGATTTATCATTAAACGGAATATCTTCTTCGACGGTAATAGTACGGCCGCCATTTCGGGTTAGTTGATAAACGGTGGCAACTCCCGATTCCAAAATATTCTGATTAGAAACTAGAGATAGCTCGTCGCCATCGTAAATTGTGATGCCGGCAGCCTGAGCAATCTCTTTAGGGTCGACACTGGCGGTCATGACAAATTTACTAATTGAGCCGTTCTTAATAATCACTGGGCGCGCACGATAGATGTTGATGTGGAAGTTATCGGAATTTATTGACTCCGTGAGGGCCGGTTCGACGTGATCAGAGGTATGATACTGTATTTTGGCACGCTCAAGAGCTTCTGCTACGGTTTTTGCGGTAGTTTTGATCGTAAGAGATTTTGCATCATCATGAAAAGTTACAAAATGCGCATCAGAAACTACGCCATTATCGGAATCTTTGGATTCGGCGTAAGTTGGGTGCATACTAAAAAATACACCAAAGAGGAGTGTTAAAACAAATATACTGGCGCTGAACCCACAGAAAAGCCTGTAGAAAAGCGGTGATTTGATTTTCATCCTAGTTATTATAGCATAACTACATTCTTTTATAAAGAGGAGCCGCTATTCGTAGTAAATTTCGGTATCATCCTGAAAGGGGTCTGGGTTGTCTTCAAACGGGTCAACATCGTCATATTCAATATCATCATTGAAGGGATCGAAACTACGACTATGGTTTCGAGGTTGAGAGTTGAAACCAAAATTATTACTGAAACTATTATTCTGGCTGGTGGAACCATAAGGGTCGTAGCCGAGCTCCATGAGAAAACGAGATGGCATATTGTAGCTTCTTTGACCGTTTGAAAAACGTGAGCCGGCATAGGTGAGAATGAGGAGTTTTCTAGCCCTGGTCATACCAACATAGGCGAGACGGCGCTCCTCCTCGATTGAGTCTTCGTCATCGGAGCGAGAGCTTGGAAAGAGACCTTCTTCAAGCCCCACGAGAAAGACGGCTGGAAATTCTAGACCTTTAGCAGCGTGAATGGTCATGAGGGTAACGAAGTTGGTTGAAGTTTGCTCATCAGCAGAAGACATTAGGGTAGCCTCGGCGAGAAAATCATCAAGAGATTCGAACTTGGCAGCGTTGCCGATCATGGTATTCAGGTTTTCCGCGCGCTCATCACCACTAGGTGTGCCATCCTGAACCAACTCAGCTAGTCCAAAATAATGAATTACTTTTTCGATGATTTCGGCAGGCTTTAAAGTCATATCGAGATCACGTAAGAAATTCTGCAATCTCGCAAAATTATTCTTGGCCTTGCCAGAAAGAGTGTCGAGTAGCCCAGCATCTAAGAGTGCGTTCTGTCTTCCCTGCGCCGTGGCGTCATAATTTTCAGATTGGTTAAGGAAGGTATGCACTTTTTCGAGGCTGGCCGGGCCAATACCAGAAAGTACGTTGCGACAGATACGATCCAGGCTGATGCGGTCATGAAAATTAACAATTAGTTTGAGAATGGCGAGGACATCCTTGACTTCTTTGCGATCATAAAAACGCACGCCGCCGATGATTTTATATGGGATTTGGTGAGAGATTAATGCCTTTTCAATAGCGTATGACTGGGCGTTAGTACGATAGAGGACAGCAAAATCTGAGTAGCTCGTAAAATCTTTAACCAGCTCACCGTTCTGCATGACGGCCTTTGAGTTGGCTAGGAGATTGATGATTTTCATAGCGACAAAACTAGCTTCGGCGGTTTCATCCATTAACGACTGAATTTCGATTGGCTCACCTTCACCAGAGGTGGTAAATAATTCCTTATCGGTACGAGTTTTGTTTTGATTAATGATTTTTTGACTGGCGGTGAGGATATTGCCGGTGCTTCGATAATTCTGTTCCAGCTTAATCGTCTTGGCGCCTGGAAAATCGCGTTCAAAGTTTAAAATATTCGTAAAATCGGCACCACGCCATGAATAGATCGACTGCCAGTCGTCACCAACCACACAGATATTGCGATCTTGATTGACTAAAGCCTTAACTAGGCGATACTGGATATGGTTAGTATCCTGATACTCGTCAATCAAAATATGTTCAAATCGATTCTGCCATTTCTCGCGAATTATCTTATTATTTTCAAATAGTTTGGTTACTTCAAGTAGGAGATCATCAAAATCGAGGGCAAAAGATTCCCGCTTGAGCTTTTCATAGCGAGCAAAAATTTTGGCAGTCTTCACCTGATTTGGATAATAAGCTTCTTCCTCATATTCCTCAGGAGTTTGACCGGTGTTTTTACAATGAGAAATTGTACTTTGCACTGATTTTGGACGGAGAGTTTTGTCGTCAATTTTCAAATCCTTCATGGCTTGTTTGATTAGAGAAATTTGATCATCCGTATCATAGATCACGAAATTACGATCAAGCCCAGCGGCCTGATATTCGATGCGTAAGATCCGCACACAAATGCCGTGGAAGGTACCCATGTAAGGCATAAAATTACGAGGAGGATTAGTGAAGCCATCACTATCGATGTCGCGACCTGGTGTGCCGTCAGTAGCAAGCATGGCGGCATTATCGGCGAAAACATCATCCTTAAAACTCGGGGTAAGACGAGCGTCGGAGCGAGCCTGCTGCAATAAACGCCAAAGACGATCGCGCATTTCTTTTGCTGCCTTATTAGTAAAGGTCACAGCCAGCATCCGGTCGCCAGGAATTCCATGAGCGATAAGATTAGCGATGCGATGAGTTAAAGTTTTGGTTTTACCAGAGCCAGCCCCAGCTAAAATCAGAACTGGTCCAGCCAATGTTTCCACTGCTTCTTTTTGAGCAGGGTTGAGTCCCTCCGTAAAAATTTCCATGTGTCAATTATAGCACTAATCCGCGAAGAGACTGAGCTGGTTGTAGGTGAGATCGATGTTGTGATTTGAGGCGGGCGCCTGAAGATTGAAGGCGACAAAAAAGAGGGAGAGGACGAGACAGAAAATCGCGAGACGACCGCCGATACTGGTATAGAAAAAATAACCAAAAATAAGCATGACGAGAAGGATGAGAATCGGCAGATTAATGATCAGAAAACGTATGATCGGATTATTTTGGCGACCACTGGCTTTTGAAAAACTGATCGTAATAAGCTGGTTATAATAAACGTCGACAAGTGGAGTGAGAAAAGCTTCAAGAATGGCGGGGTCGATAGTGAGGCGTTCGGCGGTCATGAGCTGATCGATTTTGGCTGCTGCGGTATTTAGGATCTGAGTTTTGGAGCTTGCAAATGCAACTTGCGTTTCAAGATTAGAATCTAGGTTAGACTCAGCGGCGAATCTGAGGTCAAGGAATCGATTGAGTTGGCTTTCGGTGGTTTCTTGACTAATGGTCTGATCGAGGATTTCTGAAAAATAATCGTTGAGATATTTGAGCTGCATAAAAACAACACCTTCTTTTAGGTTGTGTCTGGGGTTCTGACTCAGAATAGATTGGAAAGAGTTTTTGAAGGATTCTGAAAAGTCTTCAGCTTTGCTGGAGCTGCCATAGTATTTTTCAGTGGCGGCGCGACGCATATTTGAAACTAGGTTACTATAATAACCTTTTTTACTAGCTAGATATTTTTTGACATAGGCAGCGTTCTGCTCGGTCTGATTAATTTGACAAGAGATACCAGCAAAAATTGCCATAATCAGCATAATACAGGTAAAAACAACTTTGGAAATTTTGATTTCAGAGACGACTTCGTCAAAATTCTTGGTTTTTAGAAACTGTAGCATATGCTGATTATAGCATAAGTAATTAGATACCTGAGAGCGGACGAATGTCGGCACCGAGATGGTTGAGGCGCTTGGCAAAATTCTGATAACCACGATTAATGGAGTAGACGTTGCGTAGGATAGAAACACCAGGGGCGGCTAGCATGGCGATTAGTACGACCACGGCAGGACGCAAAGCTGGAGGCGCGACGAGCTCAGCGGAATGCCAGTTGGTTGGCCCCTCAACGTAGACTCGATGAGCATCAAGTAACTCAATTTTCGCATTGAGGTTGGAGAGATAAGTTGAGTAGATTGCTCGATTTTCGAACACCCAGTCGTGAATCAAGGTGCGACCAGTTGCGGTGGCGGCGATCACACTGAAGAATGGGAGATTGTCGATATTGAGGCCTGGAAAAGGCATCGGGTGAATCTTATCAGTTGGCGCGACAAGGTCGGCGCGATGGATTGTGAGGTCAACTAGCCTAGTTTCGCCGTTATAAGATTTATACTCTTCAGAGCGGTCAATTTTGGCGTGCATAGAATGAAGCACTTCGAGTTCAATTTCAAGGAATTCGATAGGGGCACGACTAATGGTGATTTCGGATTTGGTGACGAGAGCGGCCGCAATAAATGACATTGCCTCGATTGGGTCTTCACTTGGGTAATATTCAACATCCTCGTCGATTTTCTCAAGACCTTCAATCTCAAGAGTAGTGGAGCCGATTCCGTTGATTTTGACACCAAGTTTTTGTAGGAAGAAACAAACATCCTGGACCATGTAGTTTGGTGAGGCGCCAATGATGGTGGTCTTACCTGGGAAGAGAGCAGCAGCCATTAAGACGTTTTCAGTTACGGTGTCTCCGCGTTCGATTAAAACGATACGCTTATTGTCTTGGCTTTTTAATTCGGCCTGATTAACACTAGCTTCATAAAATCCAGCATTACATTTAGCATCGACTTCCAACCCAAAGGCGGAGAGAGCTTTGAGATGTGGATCAACCGTGCGAGTACCGAGAGAACAACCGCCAGCATATGGAAGTTTGAAATTTTCATAGCGATGAAGGAGCGGACCGAGGAACATGATGATGGAGCGAGTTTTTCTGGCAGCATCAAGATCAAGTTCATCCATTTTTAATTCGCGTGGTGTGATAATTTCAAGATCTTTACGGCGATTAAACCAACGACATTTAACGCCAATGGATTCGAGAACTTCAATAATGCGGAAGACTTCCTCAATACGCGCTACATGATGCAAGACAGTGCGACCGCGGTTTAAGAGACTAGCACAAAGCAGACCAACAGCGGCGTTTTTTGAGGTATTGATAGTGATGATACCACTTAAAGTGCGGCCGCCATTGACACGAAAAGACTGTGAGGAGGAGTCGTTAATAGAGAGGATTTGGCCACCAAGCGCGGTGGAGACTTTCTTGATCATTTCAAGCGAAGTGTTTTGATCGCCCTTCTCAATACGATGAATCGCGGACTGTGAAGTGCCAAGCATATTTGCAAGCTGAGCCTGAGTGAGTCCTTTTTCTTTGCGCATTGTCGCAACAACGGAGCCAATTTCCTCCTGATAGGTGCGTGTTTTTGCCATAATCCTCCTTATTTTTTATTCATCTGGTGATATATCCAAACGAAATACCTTAATAACAAAACTTACTAACAAAAAGTGTGGTTTGCCCTAGATTATTTAGCTTTTTTGTAGCCTGTGACGACGTTATTGGCGTGCACCCAACCTTCAACGGATCCACCATCAAGATATTCACCGGTAGTTGGAGCGACACGCATCACGCCACCCTCGTTGATGTATTCATCGATTGGGTCGGTGACGAGATATTCTTGATCAAGTGGACCGAAGTCGTGGGACTTAACATAATTAACAATGCGACGGAGTAGGTCTTTTGACATAATGTATTTACTAACATTAATCATGTTGGATGGAGCTTCTTCCACGCTTGGTTTTTCAACTACGCCGGTTAATTTGCCATCTTTGATATTGAGAACACCGTATTTATCGACTTTTTCCTTTGGAATTTCTACGCCCAAGATCGCAGATTCGTCGGCATTTTGTAGAGAGTGGATTAGAGATTCTGCGGCGGATTCGCCATCTGGATTCCAGACAAAATCATCACCCATAAAGACTAAGACTGGTTCGTCAATATTATATTCTTCAACCACAAGAGCGATTGGCACTGCGGTACCATAACGACCGGCTGGATCCTGAGTGGTGTAATGAATTTTGACGTGATCTGGCAAAGTTTTGGCGAGTGCGAGACGATCGGCTTTACCGCGCTCGACTAGATAATCGTTAAGAGCGTGATTATCACGATAGAACTCCTGTACCTGGCAAGGCTCGACGCTGCTAATGACCATATAGATATCGGTGATACCGGCCTTAATTAACTCTTGTACCGAATAATCAACAAGCGGACGGTTGCCGACAGGAAGCATTGATTTTTCAATAATTTTCGTAATTGGAAGGCGACGAGTGCCCCAACCAGCTACTGGAATGATTGCTTTCGTAATCTTTTGCATAATAGCTCCTTTATTTCCCACCAAAAAATTGTCATTTTTCTACACAGATTATATCACAGGTGGTATATTTTTCTAGACGTTTTTTGAAGAAACATCTCTGATTTTTACTAAATTAGTGGTTGACGCCAGGATTCTGGAAGATCTGAAATACCGAATAGTTTAGCAATAGTTGGAGCGACATTGGAAAGACCGGCATCCTCTAGCTGTTTAGGCTGGTAGAGTGCGGCGTTTTTTGTATTGTCATAGAACCAACATGGAACAGGGTTGGTTGTGTGGGAAGTTTTTGGCTTCTTAGTAACCGGATCTGACACCTCTTCGGCATTACCGTGATCTGCTGTGATAATCATCATACCGCCAAGCTCGTCGATCTTCTTGGCTAGGCGCGCCAGCTGAATATCAATGGCCTCCATAGCAGTGATGGTTGGTTCAAGTTCGCCAAAGTGACCGACCATATCACCACCTGCATAATTTATGCGGATAAATTGATACTTTGGTTTGCCAGATTCGTCTACTTCGGACATCTTCTCAAGAACAGCGTCAGTGATCTCCGCAGCCTTCATCCATGGACGCTCATTAAACGGCTGAGTATCAGATTTGATTTCAACAAAATCTTCCCCTGCTGTTTTGTCATAACTATTGCCATTGAAATAGTAGGTAATGTGACCAAACTTTACAGTTTCGGCGACCGCAAGCTGATTGATATGATGTGCTGCTAGAAGTTGATTGAGTGGATTTTTGATAGTGATTGGAGTGACGAGACAATGTTCTGGAATATGCAGATCAGAGTCATATTCGGTCATGCCAGCAAAAAAGACATTGAGTGGACGATTATTTTCGGTGCCACGATCGAAGCCATGAAAATCCTGCTCGGTGAAAGCTTTGGCGGTTTCGATGGCACGATCAGCACGGAAGCTGTAGAAGATAAAACTGTCGCCATCCTGAACGAGACCAACTGGACGAGTTGGGTCAGCCTGACCATCAGCACCTGGCTCAGTGATCACAAAACTTGGGAAATACTGGTCTTGCAAGCCAGGACTAAGTTTTCGATTTTCTTCAATAGCCTGCATGGCAGAGGTGAAATATTGATCGGCCTTACCATAAACCATGGCATTCCAGCCAGTTTTGACAATATTCCAATCAGCTTCGTAGCGATCAGCAAGAAAGAGCATGCGACCCCCACCACAAGCGATGCGATAATCGAGCGGAAATTCTGCCTGTTTTTTAAGCTCATCAATTTTATCTTCGAGAAGCCTGATATAGGTATCGGCAGATTGAGGCGGAACATCGCGACCATCTAGGATAAGGTGAATACGGATTTTTGCAATTCCCTCATTCTTGGCCTGTTCGAGCATTTTAAGTAGTTGATCAAGAGAACTATGTACACCACCATCAGAGAAGATACCGGAAAAATGTAAGGTGGAGTTATGGTTTTTAACATTTTCGATGGCACCGCGCCAAGCCTCAGTTTGCCAGATCGCGCCAGTCTTAAAGTCGTCTTCGATTTTGGCGATACCCTGTTTGATGATTTGTCCAGCACCGAGAGCATTATGTCCAACTTCAGAGTTACCCATCTGTCCCTTTAGAATACCTACTGCTTCCCCCGAGGCCTCTAAAGAAACCCATGGATATTTTTCAAAAAGTTGATCGATAAATTCGGAATGTGATTGTAAAACGGCGTTACCATATTCATCATCCCTGAGGCCGACGCCATCAAGCACAACGAGAGTAATTGGACCGTTATAGTGTAAATTATTCATGGGATTAGTATAGCATAAGAGTGTTACAGTAAAAGATTCTGAACGATGCAAGAGTCAATAATAGATTGTCGAAATGACTAAAATTTCATAATTTCACATTTATTGACATCAATGCCGATATTCCGATAAAGGCTAGCAAAGTCGGTTGAGATGACATCCTGTGGTTTAAAGCCGAGCTTACTAGCGATCTCATGAATATCTTCTTCTTTTTCAACCTCTATTTCTAGTAGGTAGCCGAGCTTTGGCCAGTGATCGATGGAGAGCTTGGCGCCATGATATTCATATTCATCACGGGTATTTTCTTGATAAGAACGGTGCTTAATACCTGTATTTTCTAGGATCTCTAAAGTAGTTTCAAAATCTGAGACTTCGACTTCCCACTCCTCAGTGCCGGAGAAGGAATTATTACTAAATTCTTTGAAGGTGAGAGTGGTTTTATTACCATCAGTGCGCAAGCGCAACCAGCGATGAGGGGCGCCGATGGCTGGATCAAAAACGTAACGCCGAAAATTGTAGAAGCCAAGTGGTTTAGCGCCAATGGCAAGAAGTTTAGCTTTTACTTCTTCCGGATTAATATTTGGGATTCTACCTTCAATTTCGACAGCCATGTTTCCTCTTTCATTTACAATGCTATTCTAATTTTACTCTATTTTTATTTTATTTATGATTCTTTCATCTTATAAAATAAACGCCGTGAAAGAGTGCGATAAAATATCTCTCAATCCATGCGGTGTGCTATAATCTGTACAGGCCCGAGTGGCGAAACTGGCAGACGCGCTAGC